>NZ_JADGES010000061.1 GCF_016744255.1 Maribacter sp. | reverse complement strand
CAATAATCCCATAAAAAAATAATAAATCTAGCATTCATAAACCCGAACTTGTATCGGGTTTTTTTATTAAAACATTTGTACTATAATGTTCCGCGTTATGTAACTTTACTTTGGTAAAGCAAAGTATTTGGCATTTTACTTTCTTTAACTTTTTCT
This sequence comes from Maribacter sp., assembly GCF_016744255.1. Lineage (GTDB taxonomy): Bacteria > Bacteroidota > Bacteroidia > Flavobacteriales > Flavobacteriaceae > Maribacter_B. The sequence continues at coordinate 21,055 of NZ_JADGES010000061.1, read as the reverse complement.
TCTAAAAGCTTCTTCTACGAGGGTAATGGAACACTTATTATACGCACCGACGTTAGGAGGGAAGGCAATGTGTGTGGAATGGATTTTATATCAAATGATGTTTAAAGGTAAAATGTTGAAAATTTTGTTTATACATAAATTTAAACTTCTTCAATTTTAAAGATAAACTTCTTAATTTGCATAACCTTATAGAACATTAGAATATAAATGGAACTCAAAGAGAAAATCACACTTGAAGATATAAACGGTAAAAAATTTAAAATAAGACTGGTAGAGCCTGAGAGTCCAAAAAAGGCTGCTTTTACACATTATTTACATAATCATAAGAATGGTGTTTCTCAATTTTATAAGAATGATGCGATTGAATTTGTAAAAGATATTCTAACACTTAAAAACCCTGAGGAAGAAATAACTCGAAAAGTTGCGGAAAAAGCATTACAATATTATCTCTTTGATTTTAAAAATGACATTCCATTTCCTCAGCCAAAGAAGCCAAAATTTAAATTCATTGATTTATTTGCTGGAATTGGAGGTTTTAGATTAGCCTTACAGAATTTAGGGGGGAAATGTGTTTTTACAAGTGAATGGGACAAATATTCCAAACTTACCTATGAGGTTAACTTTGGTGAAGTTCCTTTCGGTGATATAACCAAAGATGAAACTAAAAGTTATGTTCCTGATAATTTTGATATTTTATGTGCTGGTTTTCCCTGCCAAGCTTTTTCAATAGCAGGAAAAAAAGGTGGTTTCGAAGATACACGAGGAACATTGTTTTTTGATGTTGCAGAAATAATAAAAAGAAAAAAGCCTAAAGCTATATTTCTTGAAAATGTGAAAGGCTTAAGAAGTCATGATCGAGGTAAAACCCTAGCGACTATTTTAAATGTACTTAGAAATGAGCTAGGTTATTATGTTCCAGAACCTGAAATTATAAACGCAAAGAATTACGGAGTTCCTCAAAATAGAGAACGAATATTTATTGTTGGTTTTAGATTAGACTTAGGTATCACGAATTTTAACTATCCAAAGTCTACTGACAAAACAAAAGTTTTAGAAGATATTCTCGAAGAGAAAGAAGTGTCTGTAAAATATTATTTATCAGATACATATATGAATACACTTCGTGCTCATAGAGCTAGACATGAGAGTAAAGGAAATGGTTTTGGATATGCAATACATTCTAACGACGAAATTGCCAATGCAGTAGTTTGTGGAGGAATGGGAAGAGAAAGAAATTTAATAATTGACGATAAACTAACAAATTTCACTCCTGTTACTAAAATTAAAGGAGAAGTTAATAGGGATGGAATTCGTAAAATGACTCCTAGGGAATGGGCTAGATTACAAGGTTTTCCTGATAATTATAAAATTATTGTGTCCGATGCACAAGCCTATAAACAATTTGGTAATTCAGTTGCTGTTCCTGCAATTCAAGCAACTGCAAAACAAATCCTAAAAACTTTGAGCAAATGAAAGGAAATAAAGGAGAATGGAGCGAATTATTTACTTTTTTTAAATTACTTTCAGAAGGTAAACTATTTTCTGCCGACGAAAACTTAAATAAAACGGATTCGTTTGTCGAAGTAATATCTATTCAAAGAGGGGATTCAGGGAAAAATTTAAATTTTAAGCTGAAAGAAGGAACTTCTATAAATTTAATTAATGGTGAAACAGATGAAGTCATTTTATCATTTCCACAATCTAAAGCAGAAGAAATTGCTACTCAATTAGTCAATGAAATTACTGGAAAGAAAGGAATTTCAGAAAATTTAAAAAATAAAATTCAAAAGTTAAATTTAACCCAAGTAGCAGATAAATCGGTAGGTAAGGGTGATATAAATATTTTAATTTATGACCCAATTCATGGGATTAGCTCAAATCAAGAATTTAGTATTAAATCATTTTTAGGTAGTGACCCAACTTTATTTAATGCAAATAAAACAACTAATATTACCTATAAAATTACAGATTCTTTAAATAATCCGATTTCTGAAAACCATTTGAATGAAGTTAATAATATAAAAACTGGACATAAGTATATAAAGCGAATTGCAAGACTTACCGAACTAGGTTACAAAGTTGATTTTGATTCGTATGATGATTCCACATTTAAGCTAAATCTTCAAGTTATAGATAGTGATTTACCTAAAATCATAGCGCATATTGTAAAAGACAAATATGTAAGTAAGATTACAAAAATCACAGAGGTTATAAAGAAAATAAAAAATGATAATCCAATGAGTTATAACTTGACCCAAGGTCATAAGTTTTATGAATACAGGTTAGTTAATTTTTTAGTGGAGGTAGCTTTAGGAATGACATCAAAAGCTGTGTGGTCAGGAAAATATGATGTTATTGGTGGGATTATTATTGTTAAGTCGAATGCTGAAGTACTTTGTTATCATTTAATTGATTTTAATAAGTTCAAGCAGTATTTAAAAAATTCTTCAAGACTAGATAATCCTTCAGGTTCCAAAATGGGTTATGGTACTGTATATAGTCAAGATGGCGAGTCTTTTATCAAACTTAATTTTCAAATAAAAGCATAACGGCCTAAGAGAATTTTGGCAGAACAATAGGGGAGTAGAGCGTCAAGAATTTTAGGGGGCTGGTAATACATTTTGTTAGCCGCTAAAATGTTTTTAAAAGTTCAAAGCGGTTTTAAGAGCTAGAATACTTTATAGAATATAGCGACTGAGCCGTACATTGTTTCCAAAATTATCTGTAAGCCTTGATTTTTTTTGTTTCGCAGCCGCATTATCTCGCTCAAAGTATACTTTGCCGTATTAAGAAAAAAAGGTGAGAATTATTTAAAAAGACTAAATAATTGCAAAAGATTAGTAAGTGTACAGAAATTTATTTTTCTTAAATTTTGTACTGTTGTGGCAATTTTACATAACGGCTAATTATAGCTTACAAACTAACTTTTTTGTACTATAATGTCTTGCGTTATGAAACTTTGCCTTGGTAAAAGCGAAGTTATTTCCTAATTTTTTTTCAAAAAAATTCTTTAAAAATGTAATGGAATACGCTTTGCCCGAAGCGACGATAGGAGTAAAGTGGGAATGTGTATGGAATGGAAATCATGGTTTAGTTTATAATAATCTAATATAGAGTTAAGTCTGGTAAAAGGATTAAATATATAGTCTGCCTTAATTAGTAGCCCTATAAAACTAAAACGTTAGTTCTATAGGGCTATTTAAAATTTAGATATTAATTATTAAGCCTTTCAATAATCATTGATGAAAAATAATTAACACCTGTTCTGATACATTCTTCATCTATAGCAAAGGTTGGTGTATGCGGCATAGCATTAATTCCTTTTTCATAATTAGCCCCTCCTAAAAAGAAGTAAACACCAGGTACTAATTCCTGGAAATATGCAAAATCATCACTAAATGAAAAAGGCCCCATTCCATAAAGGGGTATAACGCTTTGCTCTCCATAGATGCTAGAGATACTTTTCATAGATGCGTTGGTCAATTCTTGATTATTCATTGGTGTAAAAAAAACAGGCATTTCTTCCATAAAATCGAATTTGACAGATTGTAACTCTTTAGCGTACTTAGAAGTTTCTATTTTTGATTTAATAGATGCTAAAAACGTATTTAATTTTTCAATACTGCTAGCATGAACCATTATTCTTACTTTCAACTTATCGTCGGTTTTTTTAATATTAAAATCACTCATCAATGCAATGAAATCTTTATAGATTGTATTTGGATTGGTTACTCCCAACTCAGGGTTAAATACATTCTTCAAATCCCAAAATTCAGAACTTTGATTATATGTTTGAGCACTACTTAGTAATTCTTTTGTGAAATTAACCAGAGAGTCTTGGTCACTAGAAGCTTTATATTCTACTTCAATAGCCGTCATATGAACAAATACGTTTGCTGACTTAGTGGCTATTGTACCTACTGGGTATGGAGTCATATGTAGTGCATAAATTTCGTCTGGTTTAATCAGATTAAATAATCCATCTGCAATCATCATTTGAGCACCTTTGGCATTTTCTTCCGATGGTTGGAAAATAAAATAAATGGTGCCTTCTAATTTTTCTTTTTGGCTAGCAAGTACATTCGCAATTCCTATTCCTATGGTAGCATGTAGATCATGACCACAAATATGTCGTACACCTTTATTTTTTGATGGAAAATCTACCACATCAGGTAAATCCGTTGCTATTGCATCAATATCAGCTCTCCATGCAATTTTTTTTCCTGGTCTACCCGTATCTAAGATACCAACAATACCATAGCCTCCCACACCTGTTTTAACTTCAAGCCCTAAGGATAATAAATAAGAGGCAATCTTTTCTGAAGTTCTTTTTTCTTTCCCTGAAACCTCAGGATGTATGTGAAAATCTCTTCGGATTTTTACAAGACTATCAAAAATGGCATCGGTTCGGGATTGGACAGATTGATGGATTGTAAATCGATTTGTTGCATTTTGTCCAATAGCAAACAGTCCGTAAAAAAGAAATTGTAGAATTAAAGTTGTTCGGATTATTTTAGTAGTTACAGTCATTTTTTTTGTTTAAATTAATATTGGTGAAATATCCGTTTAACTTACATTACTGAATAGGCATTTTTGCCAGAGTATCGTAATATGTGCTTGAATTGAAATCAACCGTATACCTATCTATTCTTTTCTTAAAATAGTCTAGTCTATCTTTGTTGAACGTACTATAAACAAAAAACCTGTCAAAACATGTAGACAGGGTTGCTAAGGATTTAATTTCTAGGTAACGAATAAGAATTGTTTACCCGTACTCTTTCAGTTTTACTTATTGATAAAAACAATACCTTCTGAAACTTTTTTTACGCTTTTAGTTTTCAAACTCGCAGCATTAATCATTCCAATACCAGTAATTTTTAAGTTAGACGTATCTGCATAACCAGAAATATAAATATTTGATATCCCTTTTAAATCAACATTAAGGTTATTAACAGAAACTTCTAAATTTCCGTTTAAAATACCATCCCCACTTATAGCTAAATCTTTTTGGCTTATTCCATCATCTGACAGAAGCTTTATTATTCCTGTCAGGGTTAAATTTGAAATTCCTGAATGATTCAGGTAAATAATGTATTTAGGGTTTTTGCAATTATCACAATCTTTTTTATTATAAATATATAGCTTGCCATTGCGAACTTCCGTAATTAGATTTGCTATATCAGCCGCATTATTTGCCATAACTTCCATAGAATGAACAGAATTTCTTTCTAAATGAAGCTCTACATTACCTACAAGACTTACCTTATCAAATCTTTCTAAGCTTCGATTTTCCTTTTCATTTGTTATGCTACAGCTATTAAAAAAAATTACAACTAACGCAATAAATATATATTTTTTCATTTCGATTTGTTTTAATGATTAAACTAATGTTCATGCAATATCCTTTTTAACTTGCTCTATGAATAGGCCTTTTTGCTGCAGTGTCGTTTAGGATAGCTGAACTGTAATCAACCACCCTATGTATTCATCCATTTCTTGAAATCGCTTGTCTTTGGTCTACTAACGATAAACTCCTGATCTCGCCCATTTGTTATGGAAAGTTTGACACGATGATTGAAATACGGATCTATTTTCTGAATGGAAGCCTTTGCAATGATTTGTCCGCGATTGATTCTATAAAATTTGTTTTGATTTAAGGTATTGAGCAATTCATCCATTGTCTCTTCGATAATAAAACGCTTATTTAAAGTTATGCCAAAAGTGATACTGTCTTCAGAATAACAGTATAATAGTTCTGAAATTTTAATCTGAATAAACCCCCCTCCATCTTTGACTAACAAGCCTTCTCTTATACTGGTTGCCTGTATGTTACCAAGCAATTGTTTTAATACATCTGGATCGATAGTAGCTGGTTTATTAGACTTCAAAAATTTGTCCAAAGCAGTATCCAAATCATCCTTTTGAATAGGTTTTAACAGATAATCTACACTGTTTACTTTAAACGCTCGGATAGCATATTGGTCAAAAGCCGTTGTAAAAATAATAGGGGCTTCTACTTCAATGTTTTGGAAAATTTCAAAACTCAATCCATCGGCCAATTGAATGTCCATAAATACCAAGTCTGGCAAGGAGTGTTCTTGAAACCACTCTACAGCATCTTCCACGGTATCGATTATATCCAATAATTGATAATTGAAATCACATGTTTTTAGCATGCGTTGCAATTGGCTTGCAGCTCTCGCTTCATCTTCAATGATTAGTATGTTCATTCTTAATTTTTTTTATCTAATAATGTTAATAAAGGAAGAGAAACCATAAATCGGTTTTCGATATTTGTTATTTCAATAGATTTTCCTGAAATCAATGCGTATCGCTTTTTTATATTTGCAAGTCCAACTTTCGTTGATGGTACCTGCGTTGATTTTGGTTCCATCTTATTACTTACGACCAGATTGTTATCTTGAACGGCTACATCCACCGTTAGCGGTTTCGATTTAGATATTACATTGTGCTTTATAGCATTTTCCAGTAAAAGCTGTAGGCTCATTGGTACGACCATGGCATCTGAAGAAGCTTTTGATATATCCCAATTCAATTTCAGATTATCTCCAAACCGCTCTGTTTGTATGTGAATATAGGCCTTAGCAAATTTTAGTTCTTTATTTAGGGGAATCAAATTATCGTTACCAGCTTCCAACAAAAAGCGATATATATCCGAAAGCTTATCTACAAATTCCATTGCATCCTCCTTTGGGTTTTGATCAATAATATCGCGAAGTGTATTCAACGTATTAAAGAAAAAATGTGGTTGAGCCTGATTCTGCAGTGCATCCAGTTGTGCTTGTATAAGTATTTGTTTTGATTGTTCTTCTTCTCTAACAGATTTTTTGAGCCGTATATTGTAGTAAATAGCCTCGTATATTGCCATTATCATTACCGTTAAAAAAACAATAGTTAATAGTATTTTAATTCGATATTGATAAGGGATAACGTTAATACCTGGAATTAAAGACAATATAGAGCCTCCTAAAAAATCTACTAGGATGACAGTGCAAACAACAGCTAGAAAAAATATGATAATACGCTTCGCATCATCGCGAAAAGCGGGAAATTTTTTTCGTAAAAAAATCATGATGGAGCGATTTATAGTCCAATCGATAATAGTGAACATTAGCCCAAAAACCCAACTTAAAACTGCTTCAACCCAATTGTTAAAATCAAGTGAAGGATTGAAAAGGTAATATGTTGCAAAACTTATAATTAAGATTCCAACAAGAGAAAACCAAAAATCATTAAACCCTAAATATTTTATACGTTTCTCTATGTTCATTAGCATTATAGCGTAGTTATTTTTTGGAGTTAAAGACTTTGTTTTTATGGTAATAAGACGAATAACGGAATTATTTGTTTATCGCGCAATTAGAAAAGCTGACAATGTTCTGATATTACAATTTTCGGTTAAAGCAGATTAGTATTAAGTGTATTACCAACAGGTTACTCCTTTTTACTATCGTTTTGAATTTCATTATTATACAATAATAATCCTAACCCAGACGCAAAAAGAACGCAGCTCGCTAACATTAAATTTCCATTATTCCATATAAAATAGGATAAGCCAACTAATGGGCCACCTAATATTACCATAAGAGCACTTATAAGGTTGGTTTTGATAAAATTCAAAGCATGAGCAGCTAGGCCAACGAAGAGCATGGATGGCCCAACAATAATAAATGGATATAAAATTAATGGTGTATTACTTAGTTGCTCACTTAAAGCATTTCTTCCTATATCATCATTACCAAAACTCCACATTATAAAATCAATAGTGCAAAGTGCAATATGGGCTATAACACCTATTCCAGTTAGAAAAGATGCTACAGAATAGATATTATTTTTTTTAGGAAATACATTATTAAAGGAAAGCAAACAAACAGCTCCAATTAAATTAAACCAATGCGCCAAATCGATACTTTTTTGAGCACTCAATGTTCCTTGAGAAAAAAATACATAACTGGTAACAAAAAGAACTAAGCCTACTATACAAATATTTTTTGTTTTCATAATTTAAGCAACTATATAATTTAGTATGGCTCAAATATTAGCTAATTGGCTCAAAATTGAAATGACTTTAAGTTCAATCGTCGTTAATTAGAGTTGAATTGTAAAATTTGTTTTTATATTTCTTTCTATAAAACACTATTTGTTAATGACGTAAGTGATGGGGGGAAGGATTTAATTTTTTAATTGGAGAACGGTTGCAAAATTGTGTTTAAATTTAAAATGCGTTTGAAAATATGCGCCGCAGGCACCGCTTAAAAAGGTTGATGACCCTGTTCTACGATTTAATCAATTCTCAGCGTTTCAGGGATATTTTACATAATATAGAATTATAGCTTACAAACGAGATATTCCTTAAAAACTACGATATGCAAAATTGTACTATAATGTTCCGCGTTATGTAACTTTGCTTTGCAAAAGCAAAGTATTTTGTACTTCACTTTCCTTTAAATTTTTCTTCTAAAAAGTTTCTTCTCAAAAGATAATGGAACACTTATTACGCGAGCCGACGGTAGGAGGGGAGTGTAATGTGTGTGGAATGGATCGTATTCCAAGGGTTTAATTGCATCGCTAAATACTTCTAAAGCCAGTTTGGCGTTATAAAAAAGTAATGAAACCATTTCTCGAAACATTATTTACCTATATGCCCTTGTTAACAGGGCTTTTCAGTCTGGTACTTATATTTTTGTTTCAGTTCGGTTTCCTTACTCGAAAGGTTGCAAAAAAAGTAACACTAACGATTTTACTAATTTTTATTCTACTTTCAGTACTTCCTTTTTCAATGGTTCCTATTCCGACAACTTTGATATACCCAATAAGTTTAGGTATTGTCCTGTTCAATGCCAAAACAAAACCTTCCGGCGTTTTTTTAAACAGTATTCTTTTCGTCCATATCAGTTATTGGCTTTTTGCTATGAAGTTGCTAACCTCAGATGGGAATACATGGGGAAATGCTAATGGTTTTATTGGATGGGTTTCAATCTTGAATTCTATACTATTTATAAATTTTTTCATCCTGCATTTAAATTCTAAAAAATGGGTTGCAATATTCAAATTGGTAGCCGGTATTGTCGCACCCATATTGGTTTATCAATGGACAGAAGGTTTTGAGTTGGGTGAGTATAATAATAAGGATGAGGAATTTATGAGAATTTCGGCGGTAATTCTAAGTGTATTTTCAATAATTGAAGGTCTTATTTTATTGAAAAAACAAAAACCCGGTTAACGTGATAAAAGATGCACAATGTTTTATTTGAAACAATAATATGAAATTTAGAAAGTGTTTAATCATATTAGTATTGTCCTTTACTTCATTCTGCTGGACTCAATCCGGAGAGGATAAAGAATTCTATACACAACAAATCGATGAAATTACCGAACAGCTAAAAAAGGATCCTTTAAATTATAAATTCATTTGGAAAAAGCTAGAATTACAAACTAGAGTCTTGTTTTGGGAACACCATACCGACCTGTATAATAATTATCCTGCAATAGGAAATACTGAAGATATTGAATACATGCCCAATGAGGGGGATTATTATATTATTTTCAAAAATGTCATTAAAAAAGGAAAATTTTCTATAGCCGACGAAGGAGATTTCTATATCAGTAGAATTAGTTTTTATGAGAAAACAGGGCAAATTGATAAAGCGATAGAAGACGCCTATTATTTAAAGGGTATTTCTCATTCATATTATGGTGGTCGCCTGAAATACTATCAAGATAAGGGACTAACCTATTTGTTTAGGTTATTTGCAATAAAAGAAGATTATCAAAAGGCATTGGCGGTCATAGATTTTATTATTGCACAAGAAAAATTTAATGCCCCAATATCATATTTTTCGCGTGGTAACAGTTCTGTATTTAAAATAAAGTTGTTCAAACGCTTTAAGAGGGAGGATGCAATAGTTCCATATTTAAAACAACTGATTAGAGAGAATTTTGATTACTATTTTGATACAACAGATAAAAAATATGAAATAAAAAGAATGGGTTTTCAGTATCTCAAACAGTTAGTTAATTACATGGAACGTTTTGATAGTGAAGAACTGCCTAAATATCAAAAAATATATGACCAGTTAAGCCTCAAATTGAGTTCAGGTCATGAGGCTATAAACCATAGCATCGACGATGCCAGATTGAAAGAAATAATTAACTGAAAGGCTTAAATTACCAATAACAATGAAATATTCTTTTTTGATTATATTACTTTTTTTCTCTACAAAAAACTATGCTGATTCTTTTTGCGGAGTGGTTTTAGCCGAAAATGGTATAAATGTAAGGTCAGCTCCAAATTTAGATTCAAGAATCATACACGGTCTAGCGAAAGGTTCAACTTTTAAACTTCATCCTGATAGCTATACAGGCATTTATCAGACCATAAAGGACGGCAATGAAAATTTGGAAGGCCAATGGGTTGAAATTGACATGTACGACGAGTACGAGAAAATATATCACTACTACAAGGGTAATTTTGAAACGAAAACAGGTTTTATTTTCATGACTCCAAAGTATGCGAAAGAGATATTTGATTGTCGGGAGTTTAGATTCAGAATTCCAGAAGAAGACCTTTACAAATCTTTTAGTTATCTAGAAGAACGTTTAGATTCTGTAAAAACAATCGTTAAGCTAAAAATTTACGATGAACATGTAGATGTAAAACCCAGTCAGGTAGACCTAGTTAAGGAAAAAGAGAATTATAAGATAGTTAAAGATACTATATTCCTAAAACTTAAAAATAGGTCTTATTCGAAAATCATAAGTTACCCTATGGGTAAGAATGGTTATGAGGATTATAGAGAAGAATACTCTTTCAAAGGGTTTATTAGACCTCTGAAGTGCTATCTTATCCAAGGTTCTTACTGGGAATCGGGTGATTATTTCTTGGTAAATCAAAAAACAGGAAGCCAATCATCTGCCCTAGTGGGCATACCATCTCTCTCTATAAAAATCCAATATTTAGTTTCTATTACGAATGATATATATGAAGAACGAACAATAATGCAAATTTTTGAATTAAAAAATGACAAGTTAATCCCTCGCTTTCAGTATGGTTTTACGCAATGGTCTTATGACAATGAGTTAATTTGGTTGTCCTCAAATGAATTTCTAATAGCCGCAAGAGCCAACCGAGATAAGACAGTATGGAGAAACGAAAATTTTGATAATAACGAAAAAGCACAAGAACTTTGGAAAAAAGTTAGGAAACAGTATATAAAGGTAAAGATTGTATCGAAAGGGTAATTTAGGTTTCCGGACTAAGAGAACTTTTGCTAAACAATAGGGGAAAGGAGCGTTAAGAATTTTAGGAGCTGGTACTACATTTTGTTAATAGCTAAAATGTTTCAAAAAGTTACGCGGTCTTAAGTGTTAGAATGCATTCTAGAATATAGCGAAACGACCCATACATTGTTTCCAAAATTATCAGTAAGCCTAATTTTTTTGTTTCTTTTTTATCAAAAAAAAAGAAAAGAATGCTTTTGTCTATAAAGAGTGATGTACTAAGATATTTTGTACTTTTATGTTAATGGATTTTTGGATAATGGGTGAAAACATACTTACAATTTCAGAGCTGCTTGGTCTTGTTAAATTGGCGTATTCATATTTAAAAAAAACTCGTTTTTTCTTCATGTTACAGATTTTACCAAAAACCCTTAAAACCTTGAAAATCAATGATTTTTTGATGATTTCTGAGGCTTTCCTTTTAAAAAAACTCTGTTGACGCACGAATGCACAATTAAATAGTCCTATTTTGGTAAGTGTTGTTGAAAAGATTATGTAAAATAGAAACTAAAGAAAGGTTTCTAGGAACACGGAAGGTAGCAAGTGCACAGAAATTTTAATTTCGAAATTTTGTGCTGTTGCGGAAACCTGACGAGAATTTCGTGAAAAATTTATTGTCGTATAGTTTCTTATAAATCCTGTATTTCAAAAGAATCTTAAAGTTTTGCTTTTTTTGGCGTTGGCAAGCGCTGGCAAATTGTGTTTAAATATAAAATGCGTTTTTCAGCATTTTGGAATTTAAAAAGCAATCGAGCGATTGGCTAGCGGCAATTTTACATAACGGCTAATTATAGAACAAATGAAAATATGCGCCGCAGGCACCGCTTAAAAAGGTTGATGACCCTGTTCTACGATTTAATCAAATCTATAAGCGTTAGGGATATTTTACATAATATGAAATTATAGCTTACAAACGAGATATTCCTTAAAAACTACGATATGCAAAATTGTACTATAATGTTCTGCGTTATGTAACTTTGCTTTGGCAAAAGCGAAGTTGAATTTCTTCATTTTCTTATTTTTTTCTTCTCAAATGTTTCTCTACAATGTTAATGGAACACTCTTTTTACGAAACGACGATAGGAGAGTAGTGGAATGTGTGTGGAATGGGAATAGTATATCAAAACTCAATAATAACTGACAAATATTCAGTGCAATGATGAATTTATCGACAACTTGTCGTGTAATTATGATAATACTTTGAATGGTATAAATTTTGAAATGTTATTCTAAAATAAATAAAATAATATGGAAGAAATTAAACTTGGAGATGTAGTAATTTTAAAAGCAGGTGGACCAAGTATGACGGTATATCAGATTAATGGTAATGATATTGGTTGTAAATGGTTTGATGGTAATGAATTAAAGTATGGCGGATTTATTAAGCAGGAGTTAGAGTCAGACGAAGAATAGTACAATTCTTCATTTCCGAAAGGAATAATATTCTTTTCGGAGGTGACAGAGTGGTCGATTGTGGTTGTTTGAAAAGCAACTGAACGTTTTTAATGTTCCGTGGGTTCGAATCCCATCCTCACCGCAAGAAAAGCCTCCTATTGGAGGCTTTTCTTATTTTATAAACTAACATAATATACAAATTGTTAATAAATAGATTATTATGTTAATATTAAACATCTCATTATATGATATATTTAAAATGTTAAATTTATATTTGTAATTGAAAATCAGTTTTTTATATAAATGAATCGGATTAAAGAAATATTAGAATTAAAAGGAGTTAAACAGACTTGGTTAGCTGAAAGGCTTAATAAGAGTTATAATATGGTGAATTCTTATGTACAAAATCGAAGACAACCTAGTCTTGAAATTCTTTATGAAATAGCAAATCTGTTACAAGTTGAAGCAAGAGACTTATTAGATTCTAATCAGTTAGTCACAAAGGAATCTAATATTAGTGATACTGTAGAAATTCCATTAGTAGGTTCTGTTTCTTGTGGGTTACCAATTTTTGCAGAGGAAAATATTGAAGCACAAATACCTGTATCTACAAAATTAATTCGAAAATCTAATAATTATTTTCTTTTGAGAGCTTTTGGCGATTCGATGAATAAAAAAGGAATTAATGGTGGTGATTTACTATTGATAAAGCAGCAGCAGGTCGCTGAAAATAAAGATTTGGTTTTAGCATTAGTTGATGATGACGCTACTGTGAAAGAGTTTATTGATAATGGTGATACTATTGTCTTAAAACCTCACTCAACAAATCCTAAACACCAACCTATAATATTAACAAATGATTTTAGAATTCAAGGTATAGTTGAAAAAGTAATAAAGATTTAAATGCAAGAAATAAAAGAAATAGAACAATCTAGGTATGTGTTAAATAGATTCGACCACTATATAGAAGGAGCAAATAGTAAGGGAAACTTTTTGTTAGCTTTTAGTGCTTTTTTATTTGGTTTCATCGTTACTAGCTTTAATAATATAGTTGAGTTTAGTAATTGTAAGGCTCAAAACTGGACAACAGGGTTGCTAATTGTAATTCTTGTTTTGGGAATAGTAAGCATTGGTTTTACAATTGCTGCTGTATTTCCTTTTTTAAAAACTAATAATTCAAGTAGTAAAAAGTATCACTCTTTAGTGTTCTTTAATTCTATTGCTGATATGAATGAAGAAGACTTTTTAACACAATACAAACAACAAAAGGATAAAAAAGCATGTAAAGATATAGCGAAGCAAATCTATGCAATATCAAAAGGGTTAAAAATAAAATATAACAGAATTAGTTGGTCAATTAGATTAGTTTTTATTCAATTATTTCTGCTTTTAACAATTATTATAATAAAGATAATATGAGCTTATTCAAAAATTACAAATCAGGGATAGAAAGTGTGTTGAGCAGGTCAGAGCAACGATTTCAAAAGGGAATGAAGTCGCCTTATATATTGCTGAATGAAAGTACAAAAACATTTTCCTCTTTACCTACAACTATAGAGCCGGATTCTAAAACAATATTAGAGTTTGACTCTAATCAATTAAAAAAATATTTTGGACCAAATAAGTATTCATTTGATAGTGTGACGATTGGTAATCATCCAGATTTTGAATACTTAGAACACAATCAAACGCTAAATCATCATTGTGTCTCTATGTTTGTTGACATTAAAGGCTCTACACGATTAGCACTTAAATATACATTGGAAGAAGTACGTCTAATTAAAGACACTTTATTAACTCTTTGTATTAATGTAGTTAGTCATTTTGGTGGACATGTTCACAGGTTGCAAGGAGATGCTGTATTTGTGCAGTTTGTAAGAAAAAATTCTAATCCGAATAACAGTATAATAAACGCTCTTAATTCTGCTAGTGTTTTATGCCAAGTTGTGTCTGAAGATTTATCATCAGCCTTTGAAAGTTATGGACTTGATCCAATAAAAATTAGAATTGGTTTAGATTACGGAGCTGATGAGAAAGTCATGTGGTCTCACTATGGTGTTGCTAATTGTAATGAATTAACAACAACAAGTTTACATACGGATTTAGCTGCTAAATTACAGAATAAAGCATCAGTCAACTCAATTAGAATTGGTAAAAATTTAGTAGATGCTATAGAAATGAAAGAAGATTATATAAGTACACCCACAGTTATAACCAATGGTCAAACAGTTGAAGATAAATACATAATTAAATCTTCGGAACTTAACTATCGTCAGTTTGATTTTAACTGGAAAAAGTACTTAAATAGCTTTTCGTTTTACAAACAAAATGGAAGTGGCAAATTAGAAATTATTGATAATCCTTTTACACTTGAAGCTAGTGTTTACAAGCCAAAGCAAGAAAGTACAGCTTCTCAATATTATGAAAATAATTATTCAATACTTAAAGGCAAATATATCAAATATCAGTTAATGATAAATGGTTCTACCTATCATAAAAAACCTCACGATAAAATTATTTGGGAGGCGTTTAATTCGGGTAAAGAAGCAAAATTGGCAAATGAAGAGCAACATAATTTTGAAAACTTTTACCTAAATCAAACATTTTGTATCGCTCATGCTGGCTATCATGGAAATCATTACCTAAAATGCACCATCCAAAGAGAACATTCAAATAATATAGTACTCAAATTTCCTATTTATGTAGATGATAAATTGGACACAGAAATAAACTTAAATAATATATTAAATTAAAACAGAAATTATGGCACTTAAACCAGGACCAAAAAGAATTGCAAAATCAACTGGGAAACCAGATAAACGAGCGAGAGATAACAAAGATACACCAGGAAACACACCTTCTCTGAAACCGCCTAAACGCAAAAAAAAGTAAAATAATGAGAATTAAAAATGGAAAGATATAGAAATAGAGATTCAGGAGTAAAGGCATATCAAATAAGTACTAATCATATTTTAGTGAAATTTGATTCTTTTAAAACATATAAATACAGTTATAAAAAAGCTGGGCAATTTAAAGTAGAAAAGATGAAAATGTTGGCCGTTAGAGGTAAAGGTTTAAATAGCTTTATAAATAGATATGCTAAATATTCTTATGATTAAATTTAAATGCCTTAAAAATAAATGATTGTTTTAGATTTTATAAAATCTGAATTAGAATATTTTAGCTTAAAACTAGCTTCCAAACAAAATGGGAGGGAAGGTGTTGATTTTTTAATTGGAGAGAATCAATTATACCTAGAATCCATTGATTTAGATACCACACAACGTAGTGTCAAAATCGCAAAACAAGATTTTGGTGAACTAAAAGATTACTTGTTCATCACTTTAGTTTTAATAATAGATAAAGAACCAAAAGTTGTTTATTTAATCCCATCAAAAGACTTATCACAGGCTGATAGCAATATATTTATTGAGAACAATGTAACGTTAATGCCCAGTTTATCTAATTGGGAGATTAAAGTATCAAGTAATACAATTTCAGAATTAGATAAATACTCGTTAGAAAAGATGGTTGATAAACTAAAAGCTTAGTTTTATAATATTATGTAAAATAGAATCTATGCGTTTTTACCCAGATGAAGCGTTGGCAAAACGGCCTCAGAAAAGTTTGGTTAAAACAATAGGTGAATGAGCGTACATATTTTAGAGGTCTAGCAATACATATTATTAATATTTACAAGGCTTAAAGCTAGTTCAAAGCAATCTTAGTTTGTAACAATGTTTTCTAAAATATAGCGATTGAGCCGTGATTGTTTCCAAAGTTTTATGCAGCCTTGATTTTTTTGTTTCTTTTTTTATCAAGAAAAAAAGATAAACATTAACTATTGATAGTCGCAATTTCAAATTTCAGTTATAAATACTATTAAACAGTACAAATCAAAAAAAGTTGAATTATAGCACAATTTGAGCAAGTGTACAGAAATTATCTCGCAGAGTAATTTTGTACTCTTGCGGAAACCTTTACGAGAATGCCGTAGAAAAAAATCTTGCAGAATTATTATCGAATACGCGAATTTTGAATAATTCTAAAAGGTTAGCTTTTTTTGGCGCTGGCAATGCGGTTGGAAATTGTGTTTTAAAAAATTAATGCGATAGCATAATTATTTTAAAAAAGCAATCGAGCGCATTGGCGTGCGGCAATTTTACATAATGGCTAATTATAGCTACAAACAGCAGAATGTTTCTTATTTAGTACTAAACCCAAGAGCCGAGTGTTTAATGACCCAAGTACTATAGTTTATTGTGTGTACAAGACTTCCTGGGATATTTAACATAATATAATTATAGCTATCTAATGGATGAAATACATTTGTACTATAATTTATATTATGTAAAATAGAATATTTAATCTTCTATTTCTTCCTTATGACTATTCCTCCGTTGCATATACATACCACTACCTATTACCAGTATAACCATAAATGTAATCGCAAGGTTCACGTAAACAAAAATCTCTAAAACTGTAAATTTCATAACGATCTCTTTTAAATAATCCTTTTAAAAGTAAAAGTCATACAGCAATAACCTAGCTAGTTCTGTATAGTTGGTATAAATAACTATATACTTGGTACTAAAACTATAGATTACTATTCCACAAGAAGTCTTTTATGGGTTTACTCGTTTATACCAGATATTCAATAAAACACCGGTTATAATCATACCCATACCCACTATACTTAAAAGAGCATACTTTTCTCCAAGAAATCCAATTCCTGCCACTATAGAGAATACCACTTCTATATATTTAATAGGCGCAATAATATTGGTTTCGCCTATTTGAAAAGCTTTTGTCATAAAAAGTTGTCCAAAATACCCTAAAACACCAAGACTTAAGAGGAGCACAATATCCATACCATGGGGTGTTTTCCAATTAAAAACAGACAAGATACCACCTACTACAGCGGCTATACACATAAAATAGTTGATTATTACTATAGGGTGTTCCTTATCTCCTATTTTTCTGATAACTATATATACCAATCCACTTGTTGCTGCAGCAGAAACGGCAAAAACAAGCCCTAAAATAGATATATTTTTATCGAATCCTTTTAGTGCTATAACCCCTATAAAAGACAATAGAAAAAACAACCATTGTACTGGTTTTACTTTTTCTTTTAAAATAAACATGGCAAAAATTGCTGCAAAAATTGGAGATATGTAGCGCAAGCCAACCGCCGAACCTACAGACATATAATGTATGGCCATAAAAAATAAAGACATAGAGGTTACTCCTATTACTCCTCTAAAAACAAGTAGTTTTCTGTGTGTGCCTAAAATGGGTATTTTTCTATGGATAAGTATACTAAAGGTAAAAAACAACGTTCCTATAGATCTAAAAAAAACTAACTCAAACGTATGGTATTCCGTTAGGTATTTTAAAATAACGTTCATACAAGCAAAAGCTACAGTGCTAAATACCATATAATAAATAGCTTTCTTTAAGTCCATCTGTCTAAATCTATTATAATCTCCCAAAGATATTATAATAGAACCTCTTATGGTGTAAAACAAATAAAATCTATTCTCTTTTTTAAGTATATTTGGCCCTTAAAAATAAAAAATACTATGAAGCATATTCTATTCTCTTTCGTTATTGTTCTTTTCTTTTCTTGTTGTACTGACAATTCTAAAAGCATTAAAAATGTAGACTATACGGCTCAAAATGAAGAAGAAATACTTACCTATATAGCTGCTAATGAATTAAACGCTATTAAAAGTTCTTCTGGCCTATATTATGTTATTAATGAACAAGGTACTGGCAACAAACCATCTGCTAGTTCTAATGTTACCGTAGCTTACAAAGGATATTACACCAATGGCTCTGTTTTTGACCAAAGTAATTCCGATGGTGTTTCTTTTGGCTTAAACCAAGTAATTAAAGGCTGGACAGAAGGTATTACGTATTTTAATGAAGGTGGAAATGGTATACTTTTGGTTCCCTCCCATTTAGGTTACGGAAGCGGTAATAAAAAGACCATCCCTGGTGGTTCTGTACTTATATTCGATGTTCATTTAAAATCAATAAACTAAGATTAACTATTTAGCCAAACAAATGTAGTCCGATACTCTATTCTCTAGTATAAGTGCGTCTTTTATTTGCTCTTTTACTTGTTGTAATTGTACTTCTACAAAATGTGCTGGCGATTTTAAAGCTGTCATTAGTTTTATATGAGAAATAGCGATTAGTTCTATACTCAATTTTAAATCTTCTAATTGCTCAAACAAATTATAAGTTCTAGGCTCACAACTATAAGAATTTAGTCTAGTTTTTAACTCTAAAATATTCTTATAACTACGCTCTAAACGCATTAAAGCATCGGTAATCTCATGTTGGCTTTTTTTATTTCCCTGCGGTCTATTTTCTACTAACATAATATTTGTTTTGAAGATTAACCTATAAATAATAACTTTAGTATTAAAGTTAGGAAAAAACTTTCAAATAAGAATGATGTTTAACTGTCAGGTAATGAGAATTTAACAATTAATTAGTTTTCACTTGGTATATCTTGTGAAAATAAAGAGCCCCTTTGTATCGTTATTATTTGTAACTTAAAGAAAAAGTAAAAGAATGAATGTAAATTTTGAATATGACGATGTAAAAGCGAGCAACCGTTTAGAAATAATGGCTGCTGAGAAATTACAAAAATTAGTAGATAAATTTGATTTTATCGTAAGTGCAGATGTTTTTTTTAAAAAGGAAAACACAGCAGACCCAAATACAGGGTTAGTTTGTAATATTCGTTTAAGCACTCCAGGATCTACCCTATTTGCTCTTGCTAGTCACGCAAATTTTGAAGCTTCTATTGCAGAGTCTGTATCGGACTTAAATAGACAATTAGAAAAAAGAAAGGCTAAACTAAAAATGCGCTAACAATTTTAGTTTCCATAATAGTAGCTTTATAAAGACGATAAAAACAGGAGTTTTTCTTAAATTTCGTAAGAGTCTTTTTTTTTGCTTACGCTCAGAGATATCTAACGTATCCAAAATTTATTTTTTGTGATACGTTTCTATGCGTTGCCTTTTTTGCTCTATACACTCCTCTACAGGGATAACATAATCTGATTTAAAATTAGCCATTACGGCGTCGTATGTAGTAATTCTATTTTTTTAATATTTTCTTCTTGCTATTTCCCTAGTATTGACCTCTATTTCTGTAATTTTTAAAACCTCTTTAGGATTCTACTGTTTCCTGTGCAGATAAAAATTCTACAGCAACAGTAAGTTAAAGAACAAAAAAGTTATTCGTCTACATCCTCAAACTTAGTATCCACTACCCTAGTTTTAGACAAATGTTCTAAAAAATCACTTTTAAACATTTTCTTTAGTAGTTTCTTCTTTTTACGTTCCGAAATAGAAAGTGTATCCAAAATTTCTCTATTTCTTTTTTGCTGCTCTCTCCCACTTTCTACAGAAACTAAATAGTCTGGCTCAAACTTAAAAATAACAGAAGGTTTCTCGGCCCTAATAACATTTAAATTCGTCTTTTTAAAGTCTTCACTAGGCTTCTCCTGTGCTTTTATACCAAAATTTACACAGACTAAACTAATTACTAATATTCTTGCTCTATTATTTTTCATTACAACCCTCCTATTTTATTCCTTGTAAATATATTAGAATAATAGCTTTACAAACAGACACTTGCAAGAAGAGTTTTCCTTGTAATTATTAACAATGCTCTTTGGGTTATAATTTAAGGATACGTAACTTTGCCTCTTTAATTTTTAGATATGTGGATTTGGGTTCTTTTTATTAGTCTTGTTTTGGTCTTTCTGGCCTTAGATTTAGGGGTTTTCAATAAAGAAGAACATATTATTAAGACCAAAGAAGCTACTATATGGACTATAATTTGGGTAACCGTAGCACTATCCTTTAGTGGTGTTATTTATTATTTATTTAACTCCCAATTAATAGACAACCCTACCAATTTAACACCTGAAAATGCCGTCTTAAAATATATAACTGGCTATTTAATTGAGCTTTCTCTTAGTGTAGATAACATATTTGTTATCGCCGTAATTTTTTCCTCTTTTAAAATACCACCCATCTACCAACACAGGGTTTTGTTTTGGGGTATTCTAGGAGCTATTGTTTTTAGAGCACTTATGATTTTATTTGGGGTGGTTCTTATTACTAAATTCAGTTGGATTATCTATGTTTTTGGAGTATTCCTTCTATATACAGCCTTTAAGATGTTGAAAGGTGATGAGCACGAGTTTAACCCTAAAACTTCTTTTGTTTTTAAACAGCTAAAAAGATTATATCCTATTACTTCGCAAATGCATGGGCACGATTTTTTTATTAAGCGAATGGGACTTAATGCTGCCACTCCCCTTTTTGT
>NZ_JADGES010000060.1 GCF_016744255.1 Maribacter sp. | reverse complement strand
GTTCAATGCTTTAAAATTGCATTATCTTTTCGTAGAAGATTAATTTGTTCCCACCAGTGGGTTTAATAATCCGATGTTTGTATTGAAATGGTAAAAGTGTTCCTTTTAATACCTTGGGGCTTGCCCTGAGGTAGTTTACTTAAAGAACTGTAAATTTGCAATAATAGAGTGTTCGTATTTAAGCGATTCTTTGGTGCTATGGGAGAATATTATAATTACATAAAGTCATTACATTTAATATTTGTAATAACCTGGTTTGCTGGGTTGTTTTACATTCCTAGACTTTTTATTTATCATATAGAAGCTTGGCAGAAAGAATCTCCTGAAAAGGAGATTCTGGCCAAGCAGTTAAAGTTAATGACCAAACGTTTGTGGTATATTATCACTTGGCCTTCTGCGGTGTTAAGTACCATTTTTGCAATTTGGCTATTAGTGTTAATGCCAGCGTGGTTGCAACAACCTTGGATGCATGTAAAACTAATTTTTGTGTTTTTACTTTTTGTATATCATTTTAAGAACCACCAAATATTTAAACAACTACAAAGAGATGAGATAAAATACAGTTCTAAGTTTATGCGAATCTGGAACGAAGGGGCAACACTTATTCTATTTGCAATAGTATTTTTGGTTATTCTAAAAAGTGCTTTTAATTGGATATTTGGCGTTATTGGTATTGTGGTTTTAGGTATTTTATTGATGTTGGGAATTAAGCTTTATAAAAGTATTCAAGATAAAAATCCAGAAGCTTAAGATTGGCTTAAAAATTGCAGTATTTGTTTTGTAAGCGTTTATCTATACTACGTTTTTAAGCTTAGGTAGAATCCGTATCTTTAAACATTAAATAAGGAACTGTTGCTAAAAAAATTCTCTCTTCGATCTCGGATTTTTGTCTCTATGATTTTACTGGTACTCATTGCTTCGGTTTTGATTGCGGGTATTACTATTTATCAATATAGAGAGCAATCTAAAGATTACCACCAAGTGCGTTTGGAGCGTAAAGAAGGACAAATTAAGCAGAGTATAAATTATACCCTGCAGAGAACTACCTACCCAGTTACAACCGAAAATTTAGGATATATTTTTAAAGAAGAAATTTATCAGATTGCCGATGTGCAAAATGTAAATTTTAATATTTATGATTTAGAAGGGGAATTGATTAAAAGCTCCCGGCCTAAGTTCGAGAAGGACTCTATTTCTAATTGTTTAGATGCTATAGTGCTAAATAATTTATCGAATTCTGTAGAAAAACGCTTTATAGAACAGAACTCTAGTGCTGGAGATAAATATCAGGCATCCTATACCTACATTACAGATTATCAATTTAAACCAATTGGTATTTTAAATTTACCTTATTTTGAAGATAATTCTTTAAATGACATGGAGCTTAAAGAGTTTTTAATGCGTCTAGGTGGGGTGTATTTGGTAATGCTTTTAATGGCGGTAAGCTTGGCTTATTTTATATCTAAATATATTACTAGGTCTCTAGAAACTATTTCGAACATGATTAGCCAGACGGATTTAACCAAAAGGAACAAAAAAATATTCATCGAAAATCCGGGAGAAGAAATGAAAAATTTAATTTCTTCATACAATGCCATGATTGATGAGTTAGAGCAAAGTGCGGTAAAACTAGCAAAGAGTGAAAGAGAGCAAGCTTGGAGAGAAATGGCAAAACAAGTAGCGCATGAGATAAAAAACCCGCTTACACCAATGCGATTAACAGTACAAAGTTTTGAGCGTAAGTTTAATCCAGAAGATCCGCAGATAAATGAAAAGTTAGAAGAGTATTCTAAAACCCTTATTCAGCAAATAGACACCATGAGTAGTATAGCTTCTGCGTTTTCTAATTTCGCAGAAATGCCAGCACAGCAGAACGAAACCTTGAATGTGGTTAAAATTGTAAAGTTAGCACTAGATATTTTCAATAAAGACTATATACATTTTATATCGGAAGAAGAAGAGATAATTGCTAAACTGGATCGTACGCAATTGATTAGGGTAATTACCAATTTGGTAAAGAATGCTATCCAAGCAGTACCAGAAGTTGCTTCTCCGAGAATATTAGTTTCTATGGCTAGTGAAGGCAATTTTGTAAAAATAATGGTTGCGGATAATGGTATAGGAATATCAGACGAGAACGCAGATAAAATATTTGAACCAAAATTCACCACAAAAACTAGTGGAATGGGGCTAGGGCTTGGCATGGTAAAAAATATAGTAGAAACCTATAGAGGAACTATTGATTTTACTTCACAACCAAGTAAAGGGACCGTTTTTACAGTAAAATTTCCTAAAGAGAATTAAAAATATAATATATGGATTTCAATACTATTTTAGTAGAAAAAGACCAATTTTTGGCAGAGGTAACCATTAATAGACCCACTAAATTAAATGCATTAAATAAAGAAACCATAAAAGAACTTCAACAAGTATTTAAAGCCTTAGAGAAGGATAAAAAGACCAAGGTTGTTATCTTAACTGGGAGTGGAGAAAAAGCCTTTGTTGCGGGAGCAGATATATCTGAATTTGCCAATTTTTCAGTAAAAAAAGGAGAAGCACTTGCAGAAAAGGGGCAAGAGTTACTTTTTAATTTTATAGAGAACATGAAAACCCCTGTTATTGCTGCGGTGAATGGATTTGCATTAGGAGGAGGATTAGAGTTGGCTATGGCTTGCCATTTTAGAGTAGCCAGTGACAATGCCAAAATGGGCTTGCCAGAAGTTTCTTTAGGGGTTATTCCAGGATATGGAGGAACGCAGCGATTACCACAATTAATAGGCAAGGGAAGATCCATGGAGCTTATAATGACTGCAGGGATGATAGATGCTCCTAAAGCATTGTCTTATGGGCTTGTTAATTACGTGGTTACGCAAGAGGAATTGCTGCCTTTGTGTAGAAAAATAGCAGGCAGAATAATAAATAATTCTTCTGTTGCAATTGGTCAGGCAATAAAAGCAGTAAATGCTGGTTTTAATACTACTCTAGATGGGTATGCTACCGAAATAAAAGCCTTTGGAAAATGTTTTGGAACCGCCGATTTTAGAGAAGGAACTACTGCTTTCTTAGAAAAGAGAAAGGCTAATTTTCCAGGAAAGTAAGACTACCCAAATACCTGCTTTATGATGTGTTTAAGAAATGTTTTTACGCTACTTTTTATTTGTATTTTTAGCTTGCTTAAAGCACAGGAAATACCTGTGAAATATAGTTTAGGGGAAAATTATAACGATAGGTATAAGTACTCTACGATTTTATCTATTGATGAGGATCAAAAAGGACAAACGGTAATCGTTAGGAAATACTATGGCGGTGTTCTTTTGCGTGCAAAAGGACATTATATAGAAATGTATGATGCCGATTTAAATCTAATTCAGGATTATAATTATAAGTATTCTGCTATGCATATGGTAGATGGCTTTATAAGAAACGGTCAGTTATATCTGTTAGAATTAAAATATAATACCAAAAAGGAGGCGTATGAATATGTAATTCATCAAACCCCATTAGATGATTTTAATTTTACAGAACGTACCATTCTGTCAATACCTTCTAAAGAGGTTCTTAATCCTTTAGCCACAAGTAAGTTTAATCAAAGTTTTAGCAATGGGTTTTCCACTGCGGTACATTTCAATGATAAAAAGAATGCTTTTGCTATAACAGTTCAGCATAGAGAAGGCAAGGAGAAGAAATATACGATGCATCTTTTTGGAACCGATTTAAAAAAACATATTACCTATGATTTTTCAGGGGCGACTACCGAAAAGAATTATGCTTTTGAGAATATAGAGGTAGCATCAGATTTTCAGGTGGTATATTTTTCTGGGAAAGCTTATTTTAAGAAAAGAAGATTCGATGCTAAAGAACGTAGATTCCAATACGAGGTGGTTCGAGTAACAAATAATGGACACCAGACACAGGAGTTTAATGATACTGGTAGATACCCCGAATCGCTAAAACCCATTCTAATAGATAATAACTTGGTTACTGTTGGTTTTTATTCCGATCGTAAGGATAATAGATATAACGGTTTATGTTATTATAAATTAAATGCCTCTTCTTTAGAAGTACAATCGAAAAAATACAATGCCTTTTCCGAACAATTCATGATAGATAAGTTTGGTAGAGAAGTAGATGCGAAGATTAAAAACTTAATTTTTAAAAGTATTCATGTTACCCAAGAAAAAGGGTTAATTTTTAGTGCGGAAGAGTATTTTGTAACCAAAGGTGTAGATGCCAATTCTAGTGGAACCCGTTTAGAAGTAGAGCGTTTTCATTACAATGATATCGTCTGTGCAAAGCTTAATGCACAAGGAGATATGGAATGGGCAAGAAATATTAATAAAGCAGAAGTTACCCAAGGAGATGCCGCTTATGCATCCTATACAGCGTATGGTAAGGGAGATACTATGTTCTTCTTTATTAATTCTGGCGAGAATCCACAAAAAATGAGCAAAAACAGGATTTTGTTTAAACAAGGGTATAGCCGTAACCCCAATCTTTTTGTAATTCAGGTAAAGCCAACAGGAGATTTATCTTATAAGAAATTGGTAGACGATAAGGATGTACGTTTGCCTATTATGGTTTCTAAACCTTTAGTAAGGAAAACAGATAATGATTTATTGTTCTATGCCAAAAGAGGCAGTAGAAAGCAGTTAGTAAAAGTAACTGTTAATTAAGATAATCAAATTGCTATAATAGGATTATTTCCATAATTTTGGAATAAATCCAATATATTGAAATCAAAAACCTACCTCAAAGGAAGAGGAGCACAAGAAAATAGAACTAATAAATTTTCCGAATATATTTACGAAACCAGAGATGACTTCCTAGAATTTTGTAGAATAGAAGGAGAGCTAGCGGATAAAAATAAGACGCAGTACCTGCCCATTTTTCCTAAAACGATAGTTAATAAAGTTGCCAGTCCAGATGTTGGAATGGCCTTTTCCATGAATCCTTATCAAGGGTGCGAGCATGGTTGTATTTATTGTTACGCCAGAAATACGCATGAGTTTTGGGGTTATAGTCCGGGCTTAGATTTTGAAAGGAAAATTTTAATTAAAAAAGATGCCCCTAAACTATTAGAGGCTAAATTAAAAAGTAAGCGTTGGTCTGCTAAAACTATAGTGCTTTCTGGTAATACAGATTGTTACCAACCAGCAGAAAAAGAGTTTGGTATTACAAAAGCGTGTTTAGAGGTGTTTTTAAAGTACAAGCACCCTGTAGGTATAATTACCAAAAATGCTTTGGTTTTACGCGATTTAGATATTCTAAAAGAGCTTGCTAAAGATAATTTAATAGCCGTTAATGTGTCTGTTACATCCCTATCCGAAGAAACCAGGCGGATTTTAGAACCCAGAACAGTAAGTATTAAAAAACGTTTGGAAACTATTAAAGTGCTTTCTGAAAATAATATTCCTGTAAACGCTATGTTAGCGCCTATTATTCCTGGAATTAATAGTCATGAAATTCTTAATTTAGCAAAAGCGGTTTCCGAAAATGGAGCATTATCTTTCTCTTTTACCGTAGTACGTTTAAATGGGGCTATTGGACAAATATTTACAGATTGGATTCGTAAAACGTTGCCAGATAAAGCAGAAAAAGTACTGCATCAAATAGAAGAATGCCATGGTGGAACTTTAAATGATAATCGTTTTGGGATTCGGTCTAAGGGAGAAGGGAAAATAGCAATACAGATTCATGATTTGATGCAGATTGCTAAAAAGAAGTATTTTAAAGGGAAAGCATTTCCAAAACTTAATACGAGCTTGCACGAGCAGTATAAGGACGGACAGATGAAATTGTTTTAAATAATAAGAGGTTCTCTAATAGGAGGTAAGGTTTTAAGTAAAACGCGTCTATTGGGGCAATAAATAAAATGACAGAATTAAAAGCATATGAAAGTAAGTATTTGGTCCGATATTAGATGTCCCTTTTGCTATATAGGAAAAAGGAAGTTTGAAGCAGCATTGGCTAAATTTCCGCATAAGGAAGAGATTATTATAGAGTGGAAAAGTTTTGAACTAGACCCAAACATAGAAACGCAGCCTAGCAGCGATTACACGGAATATTTTATGGAAAGCAAAGGAGTAGACCGGCAGAGGGCATTAGATATGTTCGAGAAGGTTACAGATATGGCGAGTGAAG
Source organism: Maribacter sp. (assembly GCF_016744255.1). Lineage (GTDB taxonomy): Bacteria > Bacteroidota > Bacteroidia > Flavobacteriales > Flavobacteriaceae > Maribacter_B. The sequence continues at coordinate 15,186 of NZ_JADGES010000060.1, read as the reverse complement.
TTGGACTTCATTTTAATGTAGAGAAGGCTGTAATTGCTAACTCACTAAATGCACACCGTTTGTTGCATTTTGCTAAACAAGAAGGTCTCGCAGATAGAGTAAAAGAAGCGATGCTAAAAGCACATTTAGAAGATGCAAAGAATATAGATGATTTAGATTTTTTATTGTCTTTAGCAACTGATTTAGGTTTAGAGGAAAATAAAGTGAAAGCTATGTTGGCTTCTGAAGATTTTTCTTATGAAGTAAGACAAGATGAAATGGAAGCTAGAAACTTAGGTATTAGCGGAGTTCCTTTCTTTGTATTAGATGGTAAATATGGGCTTTCTGGTGCACAACCAGAGGAAGTGTTTACGGAAGCCTTAGAGGATGCTTGGGACAAACAGGAACAACAAAAAATTACAATTTTAGATACGGGAGCAGAAAATTCTTGTGATTTGGATGGTAATTGTGAATAGGTTTTAGTACTAAAATATGGCAGCAAAATTTAATTTTGCTGCCATATTCATTCTGGATATTCTTTGTCTACCCTTTTGAAATTGGTGCTTATTCTAAAACTTAATCCAATAGATTGGGTGTTGTTAATTTTTAATTGTTCAAAATTTATTTTATTCATTGTAGGCCTAGCGTTAAATCCATTATAGATAAGATAGACACCCCACTTTTCTCTATTAGAAACGTTATGATTTGACTTAATTTCCAAACCAATTGCAAAAGACCAAAAATTAATTTTATCCTTATATGTTGTTATATTGTTATTTGTGTCAAAATTTTCGGCTGTAATTTTCCCCAAATGATATTTGGGGATAAAAACCCATCTTGATTTTTCTTCTTGGAGAATTAGTTTGGGACTAAAACCAAAGGCAAAACTGGTAAAGGGAATTTTAGAGTTTTCATGAGCTCCAAAGGTATAAGCAATTTCAATCTCTGGACATAGATATTTAAATGAAAATAATTCACTTCCTGCAGTTATTTTATGATTCACAGATGATTTTAAATCCGAATTATAAAACACAGAGTATTCTGCAAAAATTTCAGGACCAGAAACTTGACTAAAAACGAAGAAGGGTGAAGTTAAAATTAAGAGTAAATAAATATTTTTCATCCAAGAAGGCAAACAACAATTATGCCAATTCTCAACCTTTTCTGTACGTGTTTATTTCTCTATTCTTTGTGCTTTGTTTTTTATCTGTTTCTCACAAAATAATTTTGAAGCAACACATTCAAAATTTACTATTATCCTAATTTTTCTCTTAATACAGAGTCTAATTTTATTTTTTAAGACGAATATTACAAGCTAAATGCACAAAATTGGATGCCTTTTATATGCCTATTTTTTGAGTGTATTTAGAATACAATGAATCTTATTTAGCTTTCTTTAACCTCTTTTCTGCTTTTTTTTCTTTTGCAGTTTTAGCAGGTTCTTTTTTAACGTTTTTCTTTGAGTCTTTACCTTTTGACATGATTTTTTCTTTTATTTTCTTTAAATGTAAGCACAAATTATACACAACGTTTACTGTAGAGTGTTTTTTTTATTTGTTCTTTTCGTACAAATCAATATATTTTCTATCCAATTCTGGTGAATCCTTATATTTTAGTCTTAAGTCATCTAACTTCTTGCGTAGTTCAGTGACTGTGGCTGCATAAGATGGGTCGTTATAGACATTTGTCATTTCTTGTGGGTCTTTACTACGGTCATATAACTCCCATTCGTCTACATCGTAATAAAAGTGAACCAATTTATATTCCTTTGTTACAATAGCGTAGTGTCTTTTTACCATGTGTTCAGCAGGGTATTCATAGTAATGATAGTAAACTGCCTTACGATTCCATTCTGCCGTATTCCCTTTTAAAAGGGGAATTAAACTCTCGCCTTGCATATCACTTGGGATTTTAATTTGTGCAGCTTCTAAAAAGGTCTGGGCGAAATCTAGATTTTGAACCATCTCATCATTCGTAGTGCCAGGTGTAATCTCATTTGGCCAGCGAATCATCAATGGTGTTTTAAAAGACTCATCATATATAAAACGTTTATCAAACCAACCATGTTCTCCAAGGTAGAACCCTTGGTCCGAAGTATATATTACAATTGTATTTTCGGCCAGTCCGCTTTCATCCAAGTAATCTAGAACTCTACCAACATTATCATCTACCGAAGAAATACATCCAAGATAGTCTTGCATATAACGTTGATATTTCCACTTCATCTTTTGAGTATCATTCATAGTCGGCCAGTTGGCTTTAAACCAGTTATTTATAGAGTCTATTATAGGGTCGTACAATGCTCTTTGTTTGTCGTTGAATCTACTGTAGGCCGCTGTAAAACCATTGATTGGAGGCACATAGGGTTCTACTTTTCCCATTTCTTTAATTGTTTCTGGTCTTATTTTGGAGTCATGACCATATTTCATGTGCTGAAGTAAGTTCATTTCGGCAGACTTGGCTGCGGTACCTCTGTTAGAATAGTCATCAAAAAGAGAGGCTGGTTCAGGAAATGTTTTTTGTGTAAACTCCTTAAATTTTTCAGGGCTTGGCCACCATGGTCTATGAGGTGCTTTATGTAAATACATCATCATAAAGGGTTTCTCTTTATCTCTCTTTTGATCCAGCCAATGGATGGTTAAATCCGTAATAATATCGGTTACGTATCCTGTGATAGTGGTATCTCCTTTTGGGGTAATTAACTTAGGATTGATATAATTGCCCTGTCCAGGTAAAATCATAAAATCATCCACACCTTTTGGGTTATTACCAAAATGTAGTTTGCCATACATTGCCGTTTCATAACCTGCGTTTTTAAATAATTGGGGAAACGTCACTTGGGTGGTATCAAAAGGCATTCTATTGTCAATCTTCCCATTGATGTGAGTATGCTTTCCAGTGAGTATTGTAGCTCTTGATGGTGCGCAAATTGAATTGGTGACACAGGCATTGGTAAATAATATTCCTTCGTCAGAAATTCGATCAATATTTGGGGTTTTTATTAACTTGTCTGAGTAAGCGCTAATTGCTTGATACGCATGGTCATCAGACATAATAAATAGAATGTTGGGTCTTTTAGTGGGTTTCTTTAGACGTTCTTTTTCTTTAGAGTTTTTACATGAAGCACAGGCGAAGATTAAGATGGAGAAAGTTATTAAGTTTCTTGTACTGATTTTTTTTAACATTTTTTAATTCTCTTTAATAGTAGGTAATGTAATAGCTGTGGCAAGCACTGTAAACAGGAAAATATTCGTTTTCGTCTGCGCGTATCCAAAGCTGTTTGCTTTTATTTTTTTAAGACAACTCCCAACCTTTTCTATAGGTGCCTTTTACCCATTCGTTGGCTTTTTCATAATTGGTAACATTCATATTAGCACCATCCCACATAATTTTTCGTCTTCCAGGATATTGAAAAGGATCCCAATCTCCTATTTTTTTGCCTTCCTTGAGTTCTTTGTATTGAAAGGCTTTAATAGCTAAGTTACCCATAAGAACAGCTTCGGTTAAGGGCCCAGAGCGTTGAAAATCAGAAGAAGTTTTTGAGCCTGTTAAGCAACCTTCTACAAAATTAGGTATATGCCCGCCCATGCCGCCATCTATCCTTTTTAAATATGGTTTTGGAGGGTTCAGCATATCCATGGTTTTAGAAGGTAGTAACCTAGCGTTCTGCGAATAGGTATCGCAAACTAAAATGCCTCTTGTACCATAAAAAATGGAGCCACCGCCACTACTTCCTATGGTTTCGCCATCTTTAAGTTCATCGGGTAAATCTGGTAGAAGACCACCATCATACCAATTTAAAGCAATATCGCCATGTTCTGCGGTATTAAATTTTAAACGAACGATAGAAGAAGAAGGGCAAGATTGGTTATAATCTGCTTCTACAAAATCGCCTACCCAATTCGTGGTACAACTAGCTTCTGCTTCTGTTGGGTAGTCTAAATTTAGAACGCTAAAAGGAGTTTCCATAATATGACAACCCATATCTCCTAAAGCTCCAGTGCCAAAATCCCAAAAACCTCTCCATTTAAAGGGTAAATATGCTTTGTTGTAATTGCGCATAGCCGCTTTTCCTAACCATAAATTCCAATCTAATTCTTTTGGAATTTTATGCTTCTCTGTGGGTACTGGAACACCTTGTGGCCAAACGGGTCTGTTGGTCCAACAATCTACTTTATATACTTTACCTATAATTCCGGATTCAATCCATTCTTTTGCTTGTCTGCTACCTTTACTAGAAGCACCTTGGTTTCCCATTTGCGTAACAATACCATTTTCCTTAGCAACTTCAGTCATAATCCGCGCTTCATGAATGGTATGGGTTAAAGGTTTTTCTACATAAGCGTGTTTTTTAGCTCGCATAAATGGAAGAGCAATACTAGCATGCATATGGTCGGGTGTTGCAACCATAATAGCGTCTATATCTTTTAAGTGTTTATCGTAGACTGTTCTATAGTCTTTGTATTTTTTAGCATTAGGAAATTTATTATAACTATCGGCAGCACTGCGATCATCCACATCACATAAACTTACAAATTTTACTTTTTTTGTATTGTGGAGTCCTTCTATTACACCAGAACCTCTGCCGCCCACACCAAAAGCACCCATATAAAGGGTGTCACTTGGGGGAATATGTGTTTTTCCTAAAACAAAGCTTGGTATAATAGTAAAAGCAGCCGTTGCTTTTGTAGCATTCCTAATAAATTTTCTTCTTTGCATATTCCAGACTTTAGAGGATAATCTTAAATTTGCTCTTATTGCTTACCTTAAAAGAGAAAGAGGTGAAATAAGTTCAATGACTAGGAAGATACAAAAAAAGGAATAAGCTGAAAACTATTTTAGACGATTGCATTTTACTCGATAATCAAGATTTAAATGCTCCGAGGCTTGCCTTGAAATTTTAAGGTTGTTTTCCTACAAATGCCTCGTGGGCTTGCCTTTATTTTACTACAACATGCCATTCCATTCCGAGTAAAATTGACTGAGGTAATTTACCATAAATAGGTGTCTTTTTTCTGCAAGTTTCTTACCACTATTAGTATTCATTTGGTCTTTTAGTAAAAGTAATTTTTCGTAAAAATGATTAATAGTAGGAGCAGTAGATTTTTTGTATTCTTCTTTGGTCATTTCTAGATTAGGAAGAATATCTGGATTAAAGAGAGATCTGTTTTTGAATCCGCCATAATTAAAAGCTCTTGCAATACCAATTGCACCAATAGCATCTAAGCGGTCTGCATCTTGTACTACTTGTAATTCTAAAGAGTTAAATCTTTCTTTTTTAGGAGTGCCGTCCAAAGAAGATTTAAAAGATATATTCTCTATAATGGCTATGATATGATGTGTTATTTTTGGAGAGACCTTTTTGGAATGTAAAAAATCATTGGCTACTTTAGGGCCAATGCTCTCATCGCCATTATGGAATTTTGGATCTGCAATATCATGCAGTAAGGCCCCTAAAGAAACCACCAACATATCTACGTTTTCATTTTCTGCAATGCCCTTTGCATTTTTATATACACGTTCTATATGAAACCAATCGTGTCCGCCTTCGGCACCTTCCAGTGTTTTTTGTACAAAAGAAATAGTTTCTGCTATTAAGGTTTCATTATTCAAAATATATAATTCATTTAGGGTTAATGTGGGGTTTTAATCCGACTTAAAGGAATGTACTCCAGAGGATATTATCGCTTCTACTTTGGCAATTAAATCAGCTATATTGCCTTTAATTTCCATAGGTTCATGAACATCTAATGTAATGTAACTGCCGATTCCATTGGGGAATTTGCCATAACGCAACATTTTCCAAGAACCGTTTATACTTATTGGTACAATTAAAGCGGAAGGTGCTTTTTTTATTAGAATTTTAAGTCCCGTAGTTTGGAAAGGCTTTGGATGCCCAGTTCTACTGCGGGTACCTTCCGGGAATATAACAGCGCTGCGATTATGCTTTTCTATATAGGTTCCAAGTTTGGAAATTTCGGAAATCGCTTGTTTCCCGTCTTTTCTGTCAATAAGTACGGAGCCACCATGGTTTAAGTTATAGGATACACTTGGTATACCTTTTCCCAGTTCTTTCTTGCTAACAAATTTGGGATGGTGTTTTCGTAGCCACCAGCTTAAAGGAGAAATCTCGAACATACTTTGGTGATTAGATACAAATATTATAGGCCTGTCTGTTGGTATCTTATGCGGATTGTTAAAAGTATATGTAGTGCCTAAAATATGCATACAGCGAAGTAAGCATAGGTTAAAGTAATTAACACTTATGCCATGCGCTTTGTAACCAAAAAAATTAAAGCAAACCCATTGTATGGGATGAAAAATTAATAGTATAAGCGTAAAAAAGAAAGTACATACGGGTGTGAGTATATAAGCTATGATTTTCTTCATAGTGTAAAAATAAAAAACCGCTCTTTTTAAAAGAACGGTTTTTATAAAAATGTTTAAAATTATTTTTTAGCAAAACTCATTATAAGCCCCAGCTAAGTTTTCTGCAATCATTTCTGCAGGTCTTCCTTCGATATGATGACGTTCAATCATATGAACTAACTCTCCATTTTTAAAAAGAGCCATAGAAGGAGATGATGGAGGAAAAGGAATCATTAAATTCCTAGCCGCATTTACAGCGTCTGTATCTACTCCAGCAAAAACCGTAACCGTATGGTCTGGCTTTTTATCATTCTGTAAACTCATTTTTGCAGCAGGTCTGGCATTAGCAGCAGCACATCCGCAAACTGAATTTACAACAACTAAAGTAGTTCCTTCTTTTGCTATTGCACTTTCTACCTCTTGGGCAGTATATAATTCTTGAAAACCAGCAGATGCTAGGTCTTCTCTCATTGGTTTAACTAATTCCGCAGGATACATAATGTATTATTTTAATTAATAAAGGCAAAGATATACAATTTGTCGTACTTAGTTGATGTTCATTACTTTTCGTTAGGCTATATTTTTTGTAGTAATAGTATATCTTTGACAAAAAATTATTTGACTTATGATTAAATGGTTTGCTGCCATTTTGGGATATTCTTTTTTTCGATTTCCAGGGGCTATTTTAGGATTTCTTGTAGGTAGTTTTATAGATAATTTGAGTTCCGGAGGTGGAAGTGGAAATACAGTTTTTAGCGATATAACACGGCAAAAGGTATCGCCTGCTGATTTTGAGCTTAATTTACTTTCCCTTTGTTCCTTAGTAATTAAGGCAGATGGTAAAGTATCGCAAACGGAAATGGATTATGTGCGACAGTATTTTGTAAGTACCTATGGTAAGGAAAGAGCGAATGCTATTTTTAGAACTTTTAATGATATTAACAAGAAGAGCGAAATTTCTGCTCAGCGTATTTGTTCGTATTTAAACCAAAGAACTAGATATGAAGTGCGATTGCAATTATTGCATTTTCTATTTGGAATTGCACAAGCGGATGGGAATGTTAGTAACCAGGAAATAGATAAAATAAGCGAAATTGCACGTTACCTAAGGGTTGGAGCAAGAGATTTTGATAGCATAAAAGCTATGTTTGTAAAATCTGCGGATACAGCATATAAAATTTTAGAAATAGAAAAGTCTGCTACGGATGATGCGGTTAAAAAAGCATATAGAACCATGGCAAAAAAATACCACCCCGATAAGGTTATAACAGAAAACGAAGCCATTAAAAAAGGGGCAGAGGAAAAATTTAAACGCGTACAACAGGCATATGAAAATATCCAGAAAGAACGCGGAATTTAATAGATTTAGTTGCTAAATCAAAAAAACACACAGCAATATGGAGAATTTATGGTTTTACGTTCAATTAGGGTTCAATCATGTGCTAGATTTTTCTGCGTATGATCATATTCTTTTTTTAATCGCCTTAGCGCTTCCTTTTACTTTTAAAAACTGGAAAAATGTACTTTTACTAGCTACGGTCTTTACTATTGCACATTGTAGTTCTTTGGTTTTGTCTGTGTTTAAGGTCGTGGTAGTGGATGTTTACTTTATCGAATTTTTAATTCCAGTAACCATATTTGCTACGGCAGTTTTTAATTTGTTCTATTCTAAAGCAGGAAAGGAACAAAAAAGTATCTTTTTACATATTATAGCAACGCTATTTTTTGGATTAATACACGGGTTCGGTTTCTCTAATTACTTTAAGATGTTAATGGCAGAGGAAGAAGAAAAATTGGCGCCACTCTTTGGTTTTGCCTTAGGAATAGAGTTCTCTCAAGTTCTTATTGTATTGAGTATTTTAACAGTTGCTTTTGGTATACAATCTTGGGGTAATGTAAAACAGCAAAACTTTGTAGTAATAGGTTCTGTTATTGTTCTTTTAGTTACAATTCCTATGTTAATTAATACCTTTCCATGGTAAGCTTTGTTAATTATACCTTAATACGTTGTTGGTATTTTAGAAAGCAGGTATCTTAGTGGTTTGCCAATGAAAAAGATGTAAGTGGTTTTTTAGATGAAAGAAATAAAACAGAAAAAATACGACAAGGCTTATTTAAGAATGGCCAAGGAATGGGGACTTTTATCTAATTGCGAACGAAAGAAAGTAGGGGCGATTATTGTAAAAGATAGAATGATTATTTCCGATGGCTATAACGGTACTCCAACAGGATTTGATAATATCTGTGAAGATGAAGAAGGATATACAAAATGGTATGTTTTACATGCAGAGGCAAATGCAATTTCTAAGGTAGCTTCTTCTACACAATCTTGTAATGGAGCAACCTTATATATTACGTTATCTCCCTGTAAAGAATGTAGTAAACTAATACACCAATCGGGTATAAAACGGGTGGTTTATCAGGTTGCTTATAAAGATGATTCTGGACTTAAATTTTTAGAAAAAGCAGGCATAGATTTGGTGCATATGCCCAAAATATCTAACGAATAAGAATAGTAAATGAAACGAATTAACACCTATTTATGGCCAATAATTATTGCTGCGGCACTTGCTTTGGGAATATTCGTAGGCGGAAAATTGAGTTTTAATCATTCTCCAGAAAGACTTTTTACCACTAATTCTAAAAAAGACAAACTTAATAGACTTATTGATTATATAGACTACGAGTATGTAGACGATATTAACACGGATAGTATAGTCGATATTACAGTAAATAATATTTTAGAAAAGCTAGATCCCCATTCGGTATATATTCCTAGGGCAGAAATGGATAAGGTTTCTGAAAATATGAAAGGAGATTTTGTGGGTATTGGCATAAATTTTTACCCTTATAAAGACACTATAGCTGTTATACGTGCAATACCCCAAGGGCCAAGTTTTAAAAAAGGGATTAAGGCAGGGGATAGAATATTAATGGCAGATGAAGATACGTTGTACGGACAGAATCTTGCTAGTAATAATATTGTAAAAAAACTAAAGGGTAAGAAAGGGACTAAAGTAACTTTACAAGTATATCGTAAGGAAGAGGATAGGTTGTTTTCTGTAAGAGTTAAAAGAGATTTAGTGCCTATTAAAAGTGTGGTGGCTTTTTTTATGCTTACAGATGAAATGGGCTACATAAAAGTAAATCGTTTTGCAGAGTCTACGTTTAAAGAGTTTAAAATAGCTTTAAAGGAATTAAGGAAATTAGGAGCAAAGAAGCTAACGTTGGATTTACGAGATAACCCCGGAGGTTATTTGGGTATTGCCGAGGAAATGGCGGATGAGTTTTTAAAAGACGGAAAACTTATTCTATTTACAAAAAATAAAAAAGGGAAGGTTGAAAAAATATTTGCTACAGATAAAGGGGGGTTCGAAGATAAACCGGTATATGTGTTAATTAATGAAAGATCCGCATCTGCCAGTGAAATAATTGCTGGAGCGTTGCAAGATAATGATATTGGGACCATAGTAGGGCGCAGGTCTTTTGGTAAGGGGCTAGTGCAAAGAGAAATGGATTTAGGAGATGGTTCGGCAGTAAGACTTACAGTTTCTAGATATTATACACCAACAGGAAGAAGCATACAAAAAACCTATAAAAACGGACATAAAGATTATTATAAGAAGTTTACGGAACGTTATAATAATGGAGAATTAATGTCTGCGGATAGTATTAAAGTGGCAGATTCCTTAAAATTTAAAACGCCTAAAGGAAAGATTGTTTACGGTGGCGGGGGGATTATTCCCGATGTTTTTGTGCCAATTGGGTCCAATGAAGAAGAGGCCATAGAGAGTATGGATAGCTACGGGTTTTTATCTTATTTTGCTTTTGAGCATTTAGATGAGGACCGTAAGAGGTATGACTATTATACCCAAGAAGAGTTTATTAATGACTTTAGAGTAGACGATATACTTTTTCAGAATTTTGTGGAATATGCTATTGCCAGAAATTTAAAAATGAATTTCTATGATTTAGAAGATGGGATTAAACTTTATTTAAAAGCAGCATTGGCAGATCAGTTATATGGGCCTAATGTACATGCTAAAATAAAAAGTACAGAAGACCCTATGTTGAATAGAGTATTGCAATTGGATAACCCAACCTTAATACCGAACGTAGAAGAAGTAGATGCTCAAGAAGATAATTAATCTTCGTTAATTTTTCTTTGTATTTTTTTACTGGTATTAAAAACTAGTATTAATACAATGGCAACTAAAGAAGCCATAATGCCAATAAGAGCAATAATGCTATTCCCTTTAAACAAATTATTAAAATCTAATAGCGTAACATTGTAGGCAATTAATGCAACTGCCAATACAATTAAAATTATAGTCAGGATTTTATTCATTTCTTTATTTTTTTTCTAAAATAGTTGGTTAATGTTCGCTGCAAATAGTTTAACCGCTATAGCTAATAGTATAACTCCAAAAATTTTACGAATAACACTTATACCGTTTTTTCCTAAAATATGCTCTATTTTTTTTGAAGATTTTAATACTATGTATACAAAGATAATATTTACAACAATGGCAACAATTATATTCTCTACATGATATTCTGCGCGGAGAGATAATATAGATGTCATGGTTCCAGCACCTGCTATTAAAGGGAAAGCAATAGGTACAATAGAAGCGGTTTCGGGTACATCATCTTTGTATAATGTAATACCTAAAATCATCTCTAGAGCCATAAAAAATAAAATAAAGGCACCAGCGACAGCAAAAGAGTTTACATCAATACCAATAAGATTTAGTATTTCTTCTCCAATGAAAAGAAATGCAATCATAATACAAGCTGCAACAAGGGATGCTTTCTCAGATTGTATATGCCCTACTTTTGTTCGTAAGCCAATGATAATAGGGATACTGCCAATAATGTCTATTACAGCAAAAAGAATCATCCCTGAGGTAGCAATTTCCCGAAAATCAAAATTTAAAGTCATAACGTCTAATATTTTTTCAAATGTACGTTTATTCTCAATTTATAGATGTTATATTCTAGTTATAGAATATACAAGAAAACGTATCTTGCCGTTTTAATTTTGAGTATGTTTCAGATAGGGAAGACTTTAGTATCCGAAGAGATAATTGAAAATGATTTTGTTTGCAATCTAAATGCTTGTAAAGGGCAATGTTGTATAGATGGAGAGGCCGGGGCACCTGTTGCTGATGATGAAACCGAAATTATGGTAGATATTTACAGTAGGGTAAAACCATATTTAAGCCCGGAAGGAATAGAGGAAATTGAGAAGCAAGGAGCTTTTGTAAAAGGAGAAGATGGCGAATGGGAAACTCCTTTAGTGAACGGTAGTGCTTGTGCATATGTAATTTTTGATGATAAAAAAATTGCTAAATGCGGCATTGAGGAAGCATATAATGATGGAGTAATTGATTGGAAAAAACCTGTTTCTTGTCATTTATACCCAGTTAGGGTTCGTGAGTATACAGAACTCACCGCTGTTAATTATCATAAATGGGAAATATGCGATGCTGCTTGTGCTTTAGGAACAGAGTTACAAGTGCCTATTTATAAATTTGTAAAGGAATCTCTGGTGCGGAAATTTGGAGAAGAATGGTATGCCGAATTAGAAGAAGTAGCTAAAGAGTATGTTAAAAGGTAGGAATGTGCAGTATTACCTTGGTTCCTGTAGATTTTTTATTTTCATCAAATAAATCTAATATTTCTATATCAAAAGAGTTTTGGTAATCTTTAGAAAAATTAGTTAAGCGTTCTTTGGTGATATCGATGCCAATAGATTTTCTCTTTAAAACTTTATTCTTCTTAATTTTTTCAGCAGCGTCTCTCCCTATACCATTATCCACAATAGAGATGTCAATGAATCCATTTTTTCCGAGACTTGCAGTTAGGATTAGTTTTTTTTCTCCTTCTTTAGAGGATAGCCCATGCCAAATAGCATTTTCTAGAAATGGTTGAAGAATTAGAGATGGAATTTTCACAGTATGACTGTCAATATTGTCCTCGATAGAAATAGTATAATTAATCTCATTAGAAAAACGAATATTTTCAATGTTTAAATACAATTCCACGGTCTCTAGTTCCTCTGCAAGAGTTATTTCTTTTAAGGTAGAGGCTTCTAATATTTTGCGTACTAGTTTAGAGAATTTATTTAGATAGTAAACAGCATTTTTCTTCTCATTGTTAATAATGTATAGCTTAATTGAGTTTAAGGAGTTAAATAGAAAGTGTGGATTCATTTGGCTTCTTAGCATGGTTTGTTCAAGTGTAAGGAGCTTTTTTTCGTTTTTTAGTTGGTATTGCCGGTATAGAATAAAGAATATACCTGCTAAAAGAGCAAGTGCAATTCCGCTAATAAGTAAAGTAGTCTTGTTTTTTCTTAGTTTTAGTTTAACTATTTCATTTTCTTTGGCAAGTACTTCAATCTGGTTGCTTTTTTTCTCCGTATCGTACCTAATGATCATATCATTTACGTAGCGTAGATTTCTTATGTTGGATATTTCTTCATCAAATTTTTGAGCTGTTTTGTAGTAGTTCAAAGATTTTTTGTAATCGCCCTGTTTTTCATATAATTCAGATAGGTTGAGGTTGGCCTGTGAAATACTGCTTGGGAGATTATGTTTTTTTGCTAGTCTTAAACCTTCTAATATGTTCTTTTCGGCTTCGGAGTAAAGATTAATTTGCATTAGAGCCTTCCCTAAATTTATTTGTACTGCGGAAGTAATGTATTTATCCCCTAGGGATTTGGAGTCTGCTAGTGCGGGTTCTAATATGGCTAGAGCTTTATTTATTTTCTTCTGTTTTATAAAGATTTGGGCAATGCTATTTTTACATATAATACGACCCATATCACTATTTATTTTCTCATTATAAGCCAAAGAAGTAAGATAACTTTGTAGTGCCGCAGTTAAATCCTGTTTAGCTTCTTGGCATTCACCAATATTCTGATGATTAATTGCTATGCCTAATTCATTACCAAGGTCTTTTTCTAATAGCATAGACCTCTGAAATTGTTTTATGGCCAAATCATATTGCTCTAGAGTTTGGTAGATGTTGCCAATTCCGTTTAAAGAAACATTAATACTTCGCTTTAAACCGTCACTGGGATTTTCTACAGTTTCTGCCAATTCTAACGCTTCTTGACTATAGTCTAAAGCGGTTTTAATGGCATCCGTTCTACGGTAAACAACACTCAGCATGTTTAAGCTATACACCTTAAATTCTAAATTACTTTTGGTATGGGCTGCATTTAAGGCTTGGTTATGTAAAGAAATAGCCTTAGCAAATTGAGAATAGGCGCGGTATCTTCTACCGAGTTGGTTTAAGGCGTAAGATTGGCCGATTAAGTACTTTTGGTTTAATGCTCTATTTGCAAAAAAACGCATATAGATAGTATCTTTTCTTTTGCTTCTTAGAACCTTGTCTATTGCTTTGTATGTAATAGGAGCTTCTTTTATAAGGCTATCTGCTTTGTCTATAAAGGCAGATGAAATATTTTGGCTGGTGATAGAAACGCTAAAAAAAAGAACAAATACAATAAGGGCCTTTTTACTTTGGGAATAGAAAATATAGCATAGGATGCGAAAAAACGTAGGATTAATTATTTGCATATAATAAAACTATATTAAATCTAAGAAATCTGATTTTTTTTGTCGAGAAACAGGAATCTTGTGGTTAGGCTTTAGTATAACATACCCATCGGTTTTTAAAAATTCCTTTATTTTATTTAAGTTGATGATGTAGGAATTATGAATTCTAAAAAAAGTTTCATCAGGAAGAAGTTCATTCACTTCCTTAAGTTTTTTGGTCAGAACTAGTTTGCTGCCATCAGTTAAAAATATAGTGCTATAATTACCATCGGATTCTGCATAAAGTATTTCATCACTCTCTAAGAAAATAAGTTTACCGTCTGTATTTATAGTAATTTTTTTATGAATATGGTTGGCATTAAAATTTAAAAGAATTTTTTCTAGTTTGTTAGAGGTGTAATTGTTGTAGTTGAATTTTTTTATTTTACCAATAGTCTCTTTTAAATCATCTGAATCAATAGGCTTTAGTAAATAATCTATAGCTTCGTTTTTTAAAGCTTTAATGGCGTATTGATTATAGGCTGTTGTAATTACAACCGGAAAATTTTTGTTTTGTAGTTTCTGGATAAATTGAAACCCATCCATAGTAGGCATTTCAATATCTAAAAATAGACAATCTGGTGTGTTTTTTTCTAGATATTCTAGTGCTACAAAAGGATCAGTAAAAGAAGCTACTACATTAATTTCTTTACTAAAGTTAGTTAACTCCCAAGATAAACTCTGCAGGGCTTTAATTTCATCATCAACGATTACGGCTTCTAGCATAGAATTTTTAATATGTTTACATGGAAGTTAATCAAAAAAATAAATATCATGCCGCAATTTTTGAAAAGATGTGTTAATGGCTAAAATTACCGTATGAATAACAATATTCATAAAGAAATACGAGAATATAGGTTTGTATTCTTTGCAGGCTAAATGCGGGTGTCAATTATACACTTAAAGTTACCATTTATACATTTATACATTTGTTGTTATTCTCATTAATATAAATTTGAGTTATAGAAAAACGGATACGTTTCCTATTTAAGAGGAAACAGAATATTTGGACAAACTAAAAGAATAGAGAATGAAAAAGTGCTTAATTATGTTTGGGCTTTTACTTGCCTTGTTATTAGTTGCTGCATTTACAGAAGATATTGGTGCGATGGAATCTATGAAAGAAGATGTTGTTTTAAATGTTAATCTAGATCGTGTAGAGGTTCGTAAATAGGAAAACAACAATTCAATGAATGCGTCCATGTTGCGAATTTCTTTTTCAAACAAGATTATT
>NZ_JADGES010000059.1:3478-21543 GCF_016744255.1 Maribacter sp. | reverse complement strand
CAACGGAACTATCTCTTTCCTAGGTAACGATACCGAAGTACAAACCATTACCGTTACTATTCTTAACGATAATATTATTGAACCGTCTGAAGCATATACTGTAGTCCTTAATTCTACCACCAATCCTTTAGTTCCAATAAACGATGCTACGGCTAACGGTATTATTAACGATGATGATAGTGACCCTTCTTTAGGAGTTCAATTTGATTTAACATCTATAGATGTTAATGAAGATGCTGGAACGGTTAATCTTACGGTTAGCTTAAACGCAATAGTACAAGATACCTTTACTGTAGAATTCTATACCGCAAATGGTACTGCAGAAACACCAAATGATTATACTGGAGTTTTACCAAGCACTCAAACAATAACTTTTGGAGGCACTAATAACAACATCCAAACCATCATTATTCCTATCATAGATGATATTATTATTGAGAACACCGAGAATTTCCAGGTAATTCTTACTAATATTTCAACATCTACAGTATATGTTTTAGCCAATGATACTGCTAATGTAAATATCATTGATAATGATGGAAATGAAGGATATCCAACAGATATTACAATAGAAGCTTGTGATGTAATACCTCCGGCCGTAACAATAACCTCCACAAGCTCATGTGCTATAAATACGGTATTGGTAGAAACTATTGATGGAGATATGGATAATTGTCCATCAGAATATACCATTACTAGGACTTGGACAATAACAGATTGTGTTGGTAATGTAAGAACGCATACTCAAATAATTACCATTGAGGATACTATAACTCCTACTTTTGTAGAGGCTCTTCCTCAAAATATGACTGTGGCTTGTGCTGAAATTCCAGACGCAGAAACATTAACTGCGAATGACAACTGCGATGCCAATGCTACAGTAGTTTTTACAGAAACAGCTACAAATAACCGTAATTGTTCTGCTGGTTATGTAATTACTAGAACATGGACTGCAGCAGATTGTGCTGGTAACGAAACATTCCATACACAGACAGTTACAATACTACCATCTGGTCCAATTACAGTTGTCCCTTATGATGAAGAAATGACTATTACCTGCGGAGATGATATCCCAGAGGTACCAACATTAGAATTCATGGGCGGCTGTGGAAATTATGATGTACAGTTTACGGAAGTTGAAGAATTTTCATCCACTACAGAGGATTATATGATAATAAGAACATGGGTTGTAACAGATTCTTGTGATAATACTGCTAGCTTTGAGCAGACCATCTTTGTTATGCAACCTGAAAAAGAATTCATAACTATTGATATTTGCATTGAAGACCCAGAAATAGACTTATTAAGCTACTTACCTGCTAATTTTGATACTAATGGAACATTTGAAATTACCAGTGGTAACGGCTCCTTAAATGGTAGTTATTTAAACCCTATTGATTTTGAAATTGGAGAATACTTAATCTCTTATACATCTACAGATACTTCATGTAAATTCTTTGCAGACTTTACAATTAATGTAAATAACGATTGTACTCCTTGTAACATAAAAGACGTCAACGTTTCTAAGACCGTAACCGTAAATGGGGATGGCATTAATGACTTCTTTGAAATAACAGGAGTAGAGAATTGTGGCTTTGAATTCCATGTAATGTTATTTAACAGATGGGGAGACAAAGTGTATGAATCTATGAAGTATGATAATGATTGGGGAGGTTTTGCCCCAAGCGGTTCTTTTGGTAATTCAGGAGTGTTACCATCTGGAACATACTATTATATCATAAGTATCTCTAATCGAGATAATATTAAACCATTAAACGGATACATTTATCTAGGCACGCAACAATAAGCAATAAAAAGAGGAGGTAATTCCCTCCTCTTTTTTATACAAATTTTTCAAAATACCCTATAAAACAACACTTTAAACGTATTAACTTATTTTTATTGTCATCCTATATATCTATTATAAATTACCAATAAACGAGAGAAAGACTTCCTAACGAATTTTACTATAGTTAATCGTCTATAATCTTAAAAAGCAGAACATTATTGTTGCTTTGTAAAAGAAATAAAAAACAAATCTTAATAAACCATTAACCATAATAGCATGAAATTATCTAAAATATTCATTTTTGGATGTATTTTATTATCAAGCGTCCTAACCAAAGCGCAACAATTACCTCAGTTTACCCAGTATATGTATAATACCATATCGGTAAACCCGGCGTATGCAGGAAGTAGAGAAACTTTAAATGCTACTGTTTTGCATAGAAACCAATGGGCCGGTTTAGAAGGAAATCCAAGAACAAATACATTCTCTGTTCACTCTCCTTTAAGAGACGAAAGAATAGGCTTAGGTCTATCCTATATTAACGATAGGCTTGGGTACGAAAGCACTAACTATATCTATGGTGATTTTTCATATTCTGTTTTATTGAATTCGGAAGTTAAAATGTCTTTTGGTTTAAAAGCTGGATTAACCAATTACACACTATCCAATCCCGACATAAATGACCCTTTCTTCAACTCTAATTTTAATAGTTGGAAACCTAATTTCGGAGCTGGTATATTTGTTGGTTCTAACAGATGGTATGCCGGATTTTCTTCTCCTAGAATATTAAATACAGATGTTAATAATGGGGAATTTAAAGCTATAGAAAGAAATAGTTACTACGCTATTGGTGGCTTAGTTTTTGATATGTCTGAAACATTAAAATTTAAGCCTACCATAATTTCCAAATTTACGAACGGCGCTCCGGCTTCTTTCGATGTTACTGCTAATTTTTTATTCAATGATAAATTTTGGATAGGAGCCTCTTATAGATTTAATGATGCATCTAATTTTGGCGCCATGATGGATTATCAAGTTAGTAAAGATATAAGAGTAGGCTACGCTTATGACATACCAACATCCACAATAAAACCATACACGGGAGGAACACATGAAATTATTCTTATTTACGAATTAATAAAGAAAAAGAAAGGTCCAATAAAATCTCCTAGATATTTCTAATCTAATAAAAAGAAGATTATGAAAAACACAAAACCATTATTCATATTATTATTTTTCATTGCACTGCAGTTGTCTTTTGGACAATATGGAGCCCAAAAAAAGGGAGATTATTACTTTGGTCAATTTTCTTATTCTAAAGCTATTAAAGAATACGAAAAAATGATTAAAGACGATTTAAACACTAGCTATGCGCATCAACAATTAGCAGAATGCTACCTCCTAATTAGAGATTACAAAAAATCTATCCCACATTTTGAAGCCATTATTAATGATGCCATGCTCCCAACAGATTATTACTTTAAATATGCTATGGCATTATATAGTAATGGGGAACACAAATTATCCGAAAAATATTTAAAAAAATATAAAAAATACAATAAAAACGATTCCAGAGTTAAACGCTTTTTAAAAGATGGAAACCTGGCATCTGTTGTATTTAATAGCAGGCAGAGATATGATGTAGAACCTGTGCCGTTTAACTCTACAGAAAGCGATTTTGGAACTTATTCTAACCAAGGAACATTATATTTTGCTTCCTCAAGAAAAGACGCCGTAGAGGGTAATGTATATGGATGGAATGAAGAACCTTGGCTAGATTTATTTCAGGTACAAGAAGACAACCCTATGTCTATTCCTAAAAAAATCCCTGGAAATATAAATACAAAATTTCATGAGAGTTCTTTAGTTTTTTCTACTGATTATAAAAACGACACCATAGTTTATTTTACAAGAAATAATTATTATGAAAAAAAAGAAGGCTATGGAGCCTCTAATGAAATTAATCTTAAAATTTACAGTGCAATTAAAGAAGACGGTGAGTGGAAAGAAAATAGAAGTCTTCGTATAAATAGTGATTACTATTCTACTGGCCACCCTAGCGTATCTCCCGATAGAAAAAGAATATACTACACTTCGGACAGACCTGGTGGTTTTGGAGGTACAGATATATACTATTCTATTATTCATGAAAGAGGTGGTGTTGGTTCTCCTATAAATGCAGGTCCTACTGTTAATACGGAGGGCAATGAAATGTTCCCTTTCATTAACCAAGAAGGAAAACTATTTTTCTCTTCGGACGGACATGTTGGTTTTGGGCAATTAGATGTTTTCTCCACCATAAGTAATGAAGAAGGAGAAATTGTAGATGTAATAAACCTAGGAACTCCAATGAATAGTTCTGCTGATGACTTCGCTTATTATGCCCATGAAAATGGAATCAATGGCTACATAAGTTCTAACCGCGATGGCGGAAAAGGAGGCGATGATATTTATAAATTTAAATTTACTCCGTCTCTAGATATAGAAGGCGTGGTTACAGATGGAATAAATAACAAGCCTCTTGATAGCGTAAAAATTAGACTTTTTGACCAAAAAACTAGTACACTAGCCGCAGAGACTACTACCGATAAAGACGGATACTATAGATTACCTATAAATAGAAAAACTAATTACATGATTGAGGCAGTTAGAAGAACACACCCTCATGAAAATGTTTTTTTAAACACCCATTCTGTTAAGCATAGCACCAAAATAATTAATCAAGATATTGTACTTGAACCTATATTAGATTTAAAACTTTTAGCAAACCTAAATAAGATTTATTTCGATTTCAATAAAAGTGATATAAGACCTGATGCCGCACGCGAATTAGATAAAGTTGTTAATGTAATGACGAATATGTATCCTGATATGATTATTAAATTAGAAGCGCATACGGATCCTGTTGGAAGTAATAATTATAATGATAAGCTCTCTGAAAACAGAGCTAAATCTACATACGAATATTTAATAGCCAATGGTGTCCCAAGAGAACATGTTTTATCTTACAAAGGTTACGGCAAAAGAAAACTTATTAACCATTGTACTAGCAAAAAAGATTGTTCTCCAGAAGAATTAGAACTAAATAGAAGAACGGAATTCCCAATTATACAAATAAGAAAAGGAATCCTTTTAGCTAAATAAAATTATGAAAATCTAAATGAACAACAACGAAAAAGGGCTATCGTAACGATAGCCCTTTTATTTTACAAAACTAAAATCTTATTCTAAAATACCATCAACAATACCATAGGCAATAGATTCCTCTGCTCCCATCCAATAATCTCTATCGAAATCTTTCATTACTCTATCATAATCTTGACCGCAATTATCTGCTAAAATTCTAGCACTTAATTCTTTAGTCTTTATAATTTCCTTAGCTTGTATTTCAATATTAGAAGCTTGTCCTCTTGCTCCGCCACTCGGTTGGTGTATCATCACTTGGGCATGTGGTTGTATAAAACGTCTTCCTTTTTTTCCTACAGAAAGAAGAATAGAACCCATAGATGCTGCTAAACCTGTACAAATAGTTGAAACAGGGCTTTTTAATGATTTTATAGTATCATACATCGCAAAACCAGAAGTTACATAACCTCCTGGGCTATTAATGTATAGTTGTATTTCCTCATTATTTTGCATATCTAAATACAACAATCTATCCATAACGTGTTTTGCCGAATCATCGTCTACCATTCCCCAAAGGAATACTTTACGTTCGTCTAACATTTTTTGATCTATTGCTTCTTGTATCTTACCTTTTTTTGAACTCATCTTCTATTTAATTTATGCTCTACAAAATTAATCAATTTATTGAGAATCTAATACCTCTCCATAGATTGTTCTTATTATATTAAAATTCTATACTAAAACGAAAAAATTTAAAGAATAATATACCAAAGGGATACTATGCTTCTACTTCCACAGTATTTTCTACCACCTTACGAATAGGCACTACTACTTTTCCTTTTTTTGTTTTTAGAACCATAGCTATATTGTCTATAGATTCTACGGTGCCCTCTATATTTTTTAATTTTACTTTATCTCCGACTTCATATATTCTACGGCTATAAAAAGTTCGTAGTAAATCGCCTACTACTTCTCTAGAACCAAGACCTAAAGCAATTGCCATCGCTAACAAGAAAGCCCCCAATATTATAGTAAAATTACTAGTTATAATGGTGGTGTCTATTCCTGCCTGGTTTAGGGAAGTAATTAAAACAAAAATTAAAACAATATAATAAACTACGTTGCTTATTATCTTTGACCCACCTACACCCATGGATTCAAAAACATTACTAATGGCAGTTTTTATAAGTTTTGCTCCAAACATACCAATCATAAAAATTACGACTGCACTAAGCAATATTGGCAAATAACGTAATAAGTTGGCTATCTCTGTAGAGATGATTTTTAATCCCATTACATCTGCAGCAACGATAATAAATACTAAAAGTAAAATACCTTTTACAAAACCTAGAATAATTTTGGAAACATCCACTTCAATAGTACTATCATCTCCAAACAATCTAGCATCATTAATTTTCCGAGATAGTTTATTAATATTGGCAATTTTCAATATTTTTTTTAAAACTAGTTTTATAACTTTAATACAAACCCATCCGAAGATTAATACAATTATGGCTCCAATTATACCAGGTAAGGCAGAAGCTATATCCTTAAATATTGAACCTAAAGAGTCCGATATTATCTTTTCAAAATTTTCCATATTCTATTTTTCTAGGGATACTAATTATTTATTTTTATTTGATGTTCTTAATAGTCCATCGATAAGCGCTGAGTAATTACCTGTAAAAAGTGTCGCTAAATCCATCATTAATTTAGCCATAGCAACATCATCCATAATTTTCTTACGTAATTCTGGCGGCACCTCTTTTAGTTCCCCCTGTAATTTCTTAAACGGATTTTTATCTTGTTCCTTCATCTAGGGTAATGTATTATAGATTTCGACAATTTTTGCTTTCGCTCTTTTTAACCTCATTTTTACTGCACTACTACCTATATTTAATAGTTCTTCTAACTCTTTTATAGAAACACCATCTTGGTATTTTAACAATAACAAAGATTTATCTTCGGGATCAATTAACTCCATTGCCTTTTTTAATTTAACAACTTGTAAATCGTACAAATTCTCATCTGTTACCTCAACCGGAATTTTATTTTCGCTGTCATTAATATCACTAGCGTTGTCACTAATTTTCCTTCCCTTATCCCTGTTCACATAATTCACACAGAAATTATAGGTAAACGAATACAACCAGGTAGAAAATTTAGACCTTCCCTTAAAAGTGCTCAACTTAACAAAGAGCATTAAAAAAACATCCTGAGTTAAATCGTTAGCTTCATCCTTTGATTTGGCGAAACCATAACATTTATTGTATACCAATGGCGCATACCTATCATACAAAACTCCAAATAACATAGAGTCTTTTTTAGCTACGATTTTCTTAACTAGTTCCTCATCAGAAATACCTTTATACGGGTCATTAGCAGCCAATTTAGTATTGAATTGGTTGCTTATAATAATAAGACACAGTTTTCTTAGGAAAGTCACTACACGCTTTTTAGGTAAAACAAAAATAGGTGAAACTTGTCTTTATTAATATCTTTAGAGCAAAATCCTTTACTTATGAAAAATCTAGTGTTCTTTTTAGGGCTACTTATACTTCTGAATTTTAGTTGTAAAACGGATAAAAACAAAAAAACAATTACTCCTGCAGAAGTAGAACAATCTATTCCTGAAAAAATAGCATATGCTAATGGTTTTAAACATTGGAACAAAGTCAAAAAAATACAATTTTCATTTAATGTAGATAGAGACACAGCTCATTTTGAACGTAAATGGATATGGGATATCCATAAAAATAAAGTTACCCGCATAATTACTAAGGACACCATTACTTATAAACGTAATGCACTAGATAGTGTGTCTACAAAAATTAATGGAGGTTTTATAAATGATAAATTTTGGTTATTGGCTCCTTTTAATCTAATATGGGATTCTAAAAACTACACCTACACTTATTCCGAAAATTCTAAATCTCCTATTGCAAAGGAAGAACTACAAAAACTTACTATTGTCTACGGAAATGAAGGTGGCTATACTCCAGGAGATGCTTATGATTTTTATTTTGATACCGATTACAAAATTAAAGAATGGGTGTATAGAAAAGCCAATCAAGCAGAACCTTCTATGACCACTACTTGGGAAGATTATAGTCTAGAGCAAGGGATGCATATAGCTAAAATGCATAAAAAAGGAGGAGACAATTTTAAACTCTATTTTACGGATTTAGAAATTTTCACAGACTAATTCCTTTTCTTTTTTAGTAAACTCCCTCAGGGCAAACCCACTAGGTATTAAAAAGGAACTGTTCTTTACCATTTAGATGTAAGCATCTGAATATTAAACTGGTGGGAATAAAAAAGTAATCGACAATATGGTTAATACTCCTAATAACACCCAAAAACTAAGGTTTAAAGAAAAACCATCAAGGATTAACTCCCACAAATTTTGCTAAATATTTCTGAACCAATTAACACCATTCAATTTTAAGATACTTCTTGGATACCTTGTTTTAATATCTGCCCAAAATTAAAAACATCTTCATAAGAACAATATAATGGTGCTGGAGCAACACGAATAACGTTTGGCTCTCTCCAATCCAAAATCACACCGTTTTTCATTAAATAATCAAACAAAGACTTTCCTTGACCATGTAGCAAAACAGAAAGTTGCGTGCCCCTATCTTTAGGTGTAATAATTTCAAAAGAGCTACTAACTTCTTTATCTATTTCTGTTAAAACATATTCCAGATAAGCCACTATACGGTTTCTCTTTTTAACAATTTCTGGCATTCCAACCCTTTCAAATAACTGCAATGAGGCCAAATAAGGAGCTACGGACAATACAGGCGGATTACTCAACTGCCAAGCATCTGCATTTTCCATAGGTTCAAATTGAGGTTTCATAAGAAAACGGGTTTCCTTTTTGGTTCCCCACCACCCTTCAAAGCGAGGAATATCGGTATTGTTTAAATGCTTTTCATTAATAAAAATACCAGAAGCATTCCCTGGTCCACTATTCATATACTTATAACTACACCAAGCAGCAAAATCTACATCCCAATCGTGCAATTGCATTTCTATATTCCCCGCAGCATGGGCTAAATCCCAACCAACGTTAGCACCAACAGCTTTACCTGCTTTGGTGATTTTATCCATCTCGAAAACCTGCCCATTATAGTAATTAACACCTCCTATTAGAACAAGGGCTAGTTCGTCTCCTACTTCTTCTATTTTCTCTATTATGTCTTCTGTTCTCCAAAAATGCTCCCCTTCTCTTTTCTTTACCTCTACTATAGCATCTTCTGTAGTGAAACCGTGAAACCGAACTTGACTTTGTAACATATACTGATCCGATGGAAAAGCTTTTTCTTCACAAATGATTTTATACCTCTTGGGAGTAGGTGTATAAAAAGAAACAAGTAAAAGATGCAAGTTTACCGTTAAAGTATTCATTACAGAAACTTCATTAACCTTTGCCCCAACAATATTTGCTAAAGGCTCGGCTAAACGCTCGTGATAATCCCACCAAGGTTTTTCTGCATAAAAATGCCCTTCTACAGCAAGGGATGCCCAATCTTGCATTACATCGTCCACATAGCTCTTGGTCTCCTTTGGTTGCAACCCCAAAGAATTTCCGCATAGATAAATACTCTTTTTGCCATTAATTTGTGGAAAATGAAATTCTTTCTGATACTTGTTTAAAGGATCTTCTTTATCTAATTGTTGCGCAAACAGTACTGTATTCTGAAACTCCATTTCTACCTTTTGTTCAAAAATACAACATCAGAAAAGATATTTTTAATCTAATTAATACTACTTTTTAAAATGGGTTTAAATGAAATAAGTTTTGCCACCCACAAAATCTTATTCTTAAATATATACTTTTGTTAAAAAATTAGAATGCATTTTTTATCACCCCTATTAGAAACTTATATTAAAGATAATTCGGAAGAAGAACCAGAGTTATTACAAAAACTTACCCGAGAAACCCATTTAAAAGTAATACAACCAAGAATGATAACGGGTCATTTTCAAGGTAGAGTTTTAAGCATACTTTCTAAAATAATTAACCCCAAAAACATTTTAGAAATTGGCACCTATACTGGTTACTCGGCTTTATGCCTTGCTGAAGGCCTTGCTAAGAATGGGCAATTGCATACTATTGAAATTAACGATGAGCTAGAAGAAATGCAGCGTAGGTATTTTAATGAAAGTGGCCTCGGAAACCAAATTACACAACATATTGGTAATGCTTTAGATGTTGTTCCTAATTTAGATATGGCTTTCGATTTAGTATTTATTGATGCAAAAAAAACGGACTACCCCGCCTATTTTGAGGCCGTATTAAGCAAAACAAAACCAGGTAGTGTTATTTTAACGGATAACGTGTTATGGTCTGGAAAAGTAGTAGAACCTTTAGACCCAAAAGATAAAGCCACCAAAATATTAATAGATTTTAATACCCAAATTAAAGAAGACCCTAGAGTAGAAACGGTTCTTTTACCGATTAGGGATGGCTTAACTTTAAGTAGGGTGCTATAATTCTAGTATAAAATCTAAAGAAAATAAAAGCACTAAGTACCCCTACTAAAGCACCCACGATAATATCTAAAGGATAATGTACTCCTACATAAATTCTACTGTAAGCAAAGAACAATGGCCATACATAAAATAGCCAAGCCCATTGAAACCTTTTTCTAAGGAATAAAAATAATAGGGTAGTAATAGAAAAAGAACTAGAAGAGTGCCCCGAAAAAAAACTATAACTGGTTGGCCGTTTTAAAATCCGTATAAAACCGTTAATTTCCTCATTATTATTGGGTCTAAGTCTTTCTACTATTTCTTTGATTAAATCTGTAAAACCTGTTATAAAAAAAATTAAAACAACTACTGTTACTATAACTATAGCTGCTTCTCTTTTTGGGTACTTAAAAAGTATAATTAGAAAAAATAAGATAAAAACGGGAGTCCAATTTAAGATGGTAGTTACGGTAACCCAAAATAAGTCATATTCTGGAGAACCAAGACTATTTAGGTATACAAATAAACTCTGGTCCCATTGCAGTAATTCATCTAACATTACAATTACTGTCTTTTAATTGTACCAGTAACATCATTCACATTTTTCTTTACCTCGTCTATTTCTTTTTTAATATCATCGGTAAAGCTAGTATCTATACCTTGCTTGTCTGCACTATTTTTAATTTCTCTTTTAATATCATCCGTGGCATCTCTTAATTGACGCATTCCTTTACCAAGCCCTTTAGCAATACCCGGAACCTTATCTGCACCAAATACCATTACCACAATAAATAGGATAAAAAATATCTCGCCGCCACTTATAAATAAAAAATGTAATGTAAACATACCGCAAATATAATAAAGTTTAACCCAAATTGGGTACTAGAACTTTGTTATGAGGATTGAAAACACAATGAAAGCTAGTGTTTTTTTTCAGTTTCAGCATAACTCCCCGCTATGGCTACATTAAAAAATACAGCGAAGCCTTAGTCTTTGAAGTAGTTCCTTGCAGAATAGATTTTCTAGCACATAATATGGGTTTAATTAGCTATATAAAAAAAGCCCTGCTACGAACAGGGCTTTATTATAAGGCATAAATATTAATTATCCTTTTACTTTAGTTTTGAACTTGTCAAAATCTGTTTTCTCCTCTTTTTTAGGCCATGCATTATTGCTAGTATCAATATCTGCAGTTTCTAATTTTGGATCTACAACTACGCTCTGCAATTCACTTGTAGAAGAAATAACCAATTTTACTTCTTGATCATTCTTTCTCCAAATTTCTGGAGGGTATGTAATGTTTTTAATAGTACCATCTGCATACGTATATTCTACTATTAACGGCATTGGTATTCCGCCTGGCTTATTAAAAGCTACTTCATAGAAATATTTAGGCTCTTTAACTGCTGCTCTTTCTGCCGCAGTCATATTATCCATCATAAACTCTTTTAATGTCTTAGAGCTTTCTGTAGGTGCTTTACCTTTTAAATCCGCATCAAAACCTTCGCTATCTTCATCTGCTAAATAAACCAATGGTGGTAAATCTGCTTCTGTAAGGTTACGAGTAGCCATATATTCTTGCATTTTTTTGCTTGGCTTATCGCTTACATAATATTTTTTAACTTCTTTTACTCCTATATCTACATAATCTGTAGTATAAAACCATCCTCTCCAGTACCAATCTAAATCTACGGCAGATGCATCTTCCATAGTTCTAAAGAAATCTTCTGGTGTTGGGTGCTTAAACTTCCATCTTTCTGCATACGTTTTAAAAGCATGATCAAAAAGTTCTCTTCCCATTACAGTCTCCCTAAGAATATTTAATGCCGTTGCTGGCTTTCCATAAGCATTAGGTCCTAATTGGTATACGTTTTCAGGATTACTCATTATTGGAGAAATCTTACTTTGATCACCACTCATATAAGGAACTATTTTTGCTGGAGCTCCTCTTCTAGATGGGTATGCTTTATTTGGAGCTACAGCTTCTGGAAATTCTTCTCCAAATTCTTGCTCTGCCACGTATTGTAAAAAGGTATCTAATCCTTCATCCATCCATCCCCACTGACGCTCATCAGAATTTACTATCATTGGGAAAAAGTTGTGTCCTACTTCATGAATAATTACACTAATCATTCCGTATTTTACTCTGTCAGAATAGGTGCCATCTTCATTAGGTCTTCCATAATTCCAACAAATCATAGGATATTCCATTCCTTGATTTTTAGCATGTACAGAAATAGCTTTTGGATAAGGATAGTTCGTAGAGTGTTTAGAGTACGATTTTAAAGTATGAGCAACTGCTTTAGTAGAATATTCTTCCCAAAGTGGGTTTCCTTCTTTTGGATATAAAGAAACTGCCATGATGTTTTTACCACCAACTTTTACCGCCTGCATATCCCATATAAACTTACGTGAAGATGCAAAACCATAATCCCGAACATTTTTAGCTTTAAACTTCCATGTTTTTGTTTTTTCTGATTTTGTTTTTTCAGCGGCTTCTGCCTCTTCTTGCGTTACAATAATAACAGGTTTATCAAAAGATTTTTTTGCCTTTTCATAACGAGCCATCATTTCTTTAGAAAAAATTTCTTTTCTATTTTGAAGTGTACCTGTTGCATCTAAAACGTGATCCGCAGGAACCGTAATATTTACTTCATAATCTCCAAAAGTTAAAGCAAACTCTCCACTACCCCAAAATTGGTGGTTTTGCCATCCTTCTACATCACTATATACTGCCATTCTTGGAAAAAACTGAGCAATTACATATGCTCTGTTATCATCTTTTGGAAAATACTCGAACCCAGAACGTGCTCTATTTACAGTATGATCAGGAATATTATAATTCCATTTAATAGAAAACGACATTTGCGCCTCACTTTTTAATGGTTGTGGTATATTAATACGCATCATCGTTTGGTTAATGGTATAAGACAATGCTTTACCAGATGCATCTTTTACATACTCTATATTAAAACCACCATCGAAAGGTTCTCCCATATACTTTCCTGCAAAAGCTCCAGGCTGTTCTGCTAAAGGAACTCCGCCTCCATTTCTTAACGGTGCTTTAGAATCTTTAGTTCTTACATTTTGGTCTAACTGTACCCATAAGTATTCTAAATCATCTGGTGAGTTGTTAAAATATGTAATAGTTTCTTCTCCATAGATTTTAGCATTTTTATCATCTAAAGTGATATCCATTTTATAATCTGCTTGCTGCTGGTAATAATTTGGTCCAGGAGCACCTGACGCTGAACGGTATGAATTTGGAGTAGCATACTCTTCATACATTTGTTTAAACTTATTCTGGTTAGTGTGCCCAGATTCTCTTTCTTTAGTTTCTGTTTCTTGAGCAAAACTGATTGCTGCAAACAAAAAAAGTAAAGAAGCTAAGTAATACTTCATCTTATTCATGTTGTTTTTAATTTTTAGTCGCTGTAAAGTAAAGTTTTTGCAAGAAAATGTTAATGCTTTCTAGAAATTTAACATTCCTTTATAATTTTCTCTGATAAGAATAATACTCTTTTTTTGTCCTTTTAGCTTAAAATGTATTATGTTTTGTTGGTCACTATACATATCCATTAAGACTTGGTTCTGGATTTCAATAGAATTTAATTCGGACTCTTTTATATTAGAAATCTCCATATAACAGACAATTAAATCATCTTCATACTTCTTTCCTAAAAAGCTATATTTTTTAGCTGTCCCATTAACTCCTATAGTAAATTTAGTATTAAAATATTTTTCTAAGTATTCATTAGCTATGTCTAATTCTTCTCCAGAACCAAAATCTGCTTTTATTCCATAACGTTCTTCTAAAACAATATTCATATCATCTATAAAAACTCGAGAGGTTATTTGTATGGCTTCCTCTTTTTGGGAATATGCAATATTGGTTACGCTTATATAATATTTATGTGCTGTTGTAAAAGCCAATAATGGCAATACTAGAACTAAAAATACTTTCTTAAAAATTTTCATATTATCTTTTTCTATAAAGGATAGTGCAATGGTTATGCCAAAACTACCTTTTTATTTCAACACATTATTTTCTTTATAGATTACACTCTTCCTGCGTAAATATTCCCATATCTTTAAATGGTCATGAGAATCTATAATGGTCTGAAAAAGCGTATCTACTTCGCAGAAGTACATAAAATCTTCTATTTTTTGCTGCGGAATTCTTAAATCGCTAATAAAAAGAGAATCTGTATAGAATGCTCTTACCCTTTGTGTTCGTTCGTATTTTTTATTCCGTTTTATTCTGTTTTTAAGCATTTTAGTTCGCCCAGAAATACCATTAATAATTGGATTTAAAGGTATCCCTCCGCCTGTTGTTGCTTCAAACAAATCTCGCTCTGCTTTAGATATAGGTTTTACATAAGCATTTGGCAACCCCAAGGTAGATGCTGTTACTACGGGTTCTGTTTTCAAGGTATTTAAATCTTTAGAGATATCTCCAGATAAATTATAGGGCATTACCACTACTTCATCTAACTCTGTTAACGCATCTTCTAAAGGAATTTGTAACAACACACTTTGCAACATACCTATACTTATTACAATCTCTTTCTTTTTAAATTGCACTGCAGATATAACTAACGTATCGTTTGCAGAAGCTTGTATGGTAAAATAGCCGTTAACATCTGTTATGGTTGCTCTTTTGGTAGTTTTATTCTGTACATGAGTTGCTGCTACATCGCCACTTTTACTTACAATTTTCCCTTTTAATTCTTTAGAAAACGGACTTTGTGCTCCTACCAAAGAAGACAAAAATAATAGTACTATAAAAAGTAAATTACTTTTTGTCATTAATTTCTTCTAGAAACGTTTTACTATGGCTCACTAAAGCATCTATAAGCTGAAACTCATTTTCCTTTTTAAGTAAAGTCTTTGCAGGCATACGCGTATCACAATAAAATAAAAATTCATTTATCTTGTCTTGTGGCAGTTTTAAATCGGATACAAAAAATTGGTCGTCATACACTTGTCTTAATACTTGGCTTACCTTTAGCTTTGGAGCACTTTCATCTTCCTTATTTTTCTCAGACGACTTAAACATTGCTCTAAAAATGTTTACAAAATTAAGACCGTCTTGCATTCCTCGTACTTCGCGCGCCATAGCCACATTTTCTACTTCGGTAGAACGGTCAATTTCATATTCTATCTCTTTAAATTTTTCGTTTTTCATAGCTAAAAATCGCTCTTGATCTTCTGGTGTAACAATAACCTCTTCTAATTCGGTTACCTTTTCCTTAACTTCAACAACTAATCTGTTTTTCTTTAGTATTTCTGCTGTTATGGTAACCACCATTAATTGGTAATTTATCGCAGTAAAAACTAGTTCATCTCCTTGCTTTACTAAAATAGAAAACTCGCCATTATCATTCGTAATTGTTGCCCTTTCTGATGTAGAATTTATAACATTCTCATTAGGAACACTTATATCTCTATACAAAACTTTTCCTCTTAAAATAGTACGACTATTATCCTGTGCAAATGAAATTGCAACTATAAGAAAAGCTAAAATGGTTAGTGTTTTTTTCATGGCTATTGGTTATTTTAAATCTAAAAATTACTTTAATTAGTAGCTAAAAGATCATTAATCTAGGTATTTATATACTTATAATTGATAAAGAAAATACATGTTCGCGATTAAAAAAAACTAGAGCATCTAAACTTTTGTTAATTCGTAACTGTATATCTATTAAAACAACCTTTCTCACAACAAGCTGACCTATTAGAAAACCGTTTATCGAAAATCTACTTCCGTTTAACTTATTGCTATAATATTTTAGCTTTTAATATTAGGTAAATAGTTAGATAATTTTATTTTTGCTAGTTCAGCTATATTTAATAGCCTACAAATGAGAACCTTATGAAATCACCAGTATTAGCCTTGCTTTTTAGCTTCTGTTTTTGCTTTACTACCTATAGCCAAATTAAAATTGGAGATAATCCACAGACTATAGATGCCTCTTCTGTTCTAGAACTTGAAAGCACCTCGCACGTCTTGGTTATTACTAGAGTTACCACAGCAGAAATGGACGCAATAACACCAAGACCCGGTGGCATGGTTTACAATACAGATACGCAATGTGTGCATTATTATAATGGAACAGCTTGGGCCAGTTTGTGCGAATCTACTGGAGCTCTAACCAATTTAACTACAGACCCTATCGTTAATCCTTTTAGAACCATTACTATTACTCCAAATGGTGACACCAACCATATAGAAGTTGGTATTATAAATGGTGATAATATTCAAGAAAATTCGATTGACGGTAATAAGATTGCAGAAAACTCTATTACTGCCAGCGAGCTTGCTCAAAACTCTATAACTTCTTTTCAAGTAGACGATCGCTCTTTACTCGCAGAAGATTTTGCCGATGATACCGCTAACCAAGTTTTGGGTACCGATGTTAATGGTATCGTAAATTGGGTAGATGCGGCTTCCTTAATTGGAGCAAATGCAGATGGCACTACTATAATTGGTGATGGCAATAGTGCACCTCTAGCGGTCTCTGGAATCGTTATTGCAGATATTCTTGCAAATACTACGGCCAATACCAATGATACAGATGGGGATGAAAATAATGAAATACAAACTTTAAGTTTAACAGGAAACACTATAAACCTAACCAATGGAGGCTCTGTTACTTTACCAGCTGCAACAGTAAATACAGATAGCCAAACATTGAGTATAACCGGAAATAGTTTAGCTATTACTGGAGGGAATACAGTTCCCATACCTATCGCGAATGGTTCTGAAACTAATATAAATAATGGCACTGGTATTACCATTTCTGGAAACGGTACAACAGGCACGCCTTATGTAATTACAGCCTTAGATTCTAGTCCCGTAAATGAATTACAAGATTTACAATTTAACGCAACAACAAATGTACTTACCTTAACCAACCCAGCCACTAGCGGAAATGAAATTAACTTAGGTGGCTTTACTGAACTTGCTGATGGCATTACAATTACAGGTACGGGAACAACTGGCGATAGATTTAAAATTGAACCAGCTCCTTTGCCATTAACTGTAAACCAAGTTCTTATTACAGATACCTCTGGAAACATAGATTGGATAAATATCCCTACCGGAGGAACAGGTTCTACTCAAGAAGCTGATGATGTTACAATTACTGGTGATGGCTCCACAACTGATCTATTTAGAATAAAACCTGCTCCTGCAACTATTACTGAAAATCAAATGCTTATTACAGATTTTACTAGTGGTACTATTGCTTGGGCAAATATTCCTTCTGGAGGCACAGTTAGTATAACTGATACAGATGCAAATGATGGTCTTTCTAATTTCAATGCCACATCTGGATATAATATTAATGTGGACGACGCAACAATTGAACTAGACACAGATGCAATTCAAGTCAAAGACAATGGAATAACATCAACACAAATAGCACCAAATACCATCGCTGCTAGCGACCTTAGTGATATGGGCGTAACCACTACGGGGCAAATCCTAAAATGGAATGGAACAACTTGGGCTCCTGCTATAGATGACACAGGAACTATCGTTACCGATACCGAAGCAAACGACGGACTAACTGATTTCAACTCTACAACAGGATATAGTGTCAATGTAGATGATACTACTGTTGGAATTGTTGCAGATGCAATTCTGGTTAAAGACAATGGAATA
>NZ_JADGES010000059.1:0-3378 GCF_016744255.1 Maribacter sp. | reverse complement strand
AACAGGATATAGTGTCAATGTAGATGATACTACTGTTGGAATTGTTGCAGATGCAATTCTGGTTAAAGACAATGGAATAACATCAACACAAATAGCACCAAATACCATCGCTGCTAGTGACCTTAGTAACATGGGCGCAACTACTACTGGGCAAATATTAAAATGGAATGGAACAACTTGGGCTCCTGCTATAGATGATACAGGAAGTTCTGTGACAGATACTGAAATAAACGACGGTCTAACTGATTTCAACTCTACAACAGGATATAGTGTCAATGTAGATGATACTACTGTTGGAATTGTTGCAGATGCAATTCTGGTTAAAGACAATGGAATAACATCAACACAAATAGCACCGAATACTATCGCTGCTAGCGACCTTAGTAATATGGGCGCAACCACTACGGGGCAAATCCTAAAATGGAATGGTACAGCTTGGACTCCTGCTACAGATGATAATTTATCTAATACAGATTTAATACAAACTACTGGACAGGATAGAACCTATGATTTAAATGGAAGTGATTTAGCCTTTGTTGACAATTCCGGACTACCTGTTACTGGCAATATTGGAATAGGAAACTTACCCGGAGCGCCGCAAGATAAACTAGATGTTGATGGTCAAATTAGAGCTAGAAATGGTTTTGCAGCTTCAAATGGTTCTGCTGGACAACCTAGCATAGGATTCTATAATGACTCAGACACAGGAATATATAGAATTGCTGCTAACCAACTAGGGTTTTCTACAAATGGAATACTAGCGTTAACCATAGATGCCTCACAAAATATTATATCCCAAGCAAATTTAACTGTGGGCGGAACCATTTCAACCGTAGCATCAGGTCAAGTTCATCCAGACTATGTATTCCAAAAATATTTCCTAGGAAACTCAACTTTAAACTCAGATTATGAGTTCAAAAACCTTCGTAAAATAGAAGAATTCATCAAAAAAAACCATCATTTACCAGGCCTGCAATCAGCCAAAGAAATAAATGAGAAAGGAATCTGGAATATAGGAGAAGCTTCAAGAATTAACCTTGAAAAAATAGAGGAATTATTTCTTCATACTATAGAACAAGAAAAGAAAATAAAGACTTTAGAAAAGGATAAAAACAATTTATCCAAAGAACTCAATTCTCTAAAAAAAGAGGTAGAACTTATTAAAGAATTACTTTTAAACAAGTAAAAATGAAAAAGCTACTCTTCTCTTTTGTTTTGTTATTTGCCATTGCGCTACCCGCGCAAACCGCCTTATGGAATTACGGCAACATACAAATACACAACCAAGGACAAATAGGTTTTCATACCAATTTTATAAACAATGCTCCTTTTGATAACAACTTAGGCTTAGCAGGTTTTTACGGAGATAATACCATAACCGTTGCTGGTGGTTTTGTTCCGCAATTCTACGATACAGAAATTGCAAATGATGCAGGCGTACTATTAAGCTTAAATATAGATAATACCAATAACGCCAATTTTATCAGCGGGGATTTTAGAACCATTAAAACGCAGTCTTCTACCTATTTAAATTTTTTAAGTAATGCTAACTATGTGGGATCTAGCAACTTCTCTAAAGTAGATGGGTACACCGCAATTACCAACCAACAAAATTTTATTTTTCCGGTTGGTGATAGCCAAGAGCTTAGACCTTTAATTTTAAATTCTTCCGATATTAATGCCCTAGCCAAATGTGCTTATTTTAGGGAGAACCCAGATACTCCAATATCTTTCAACACCACTTTTAGTACGTTTACCAAACCAGCAGAAATTAAATCTATAAGCACTAGAGAATTTTGGGTATTAGAGGGCAACATAAACTCTACCATTAGCATTAGCTGGAACGCACAAAGTAATATAGATTTACTAACCGAGGATATTAATGATATTATTCCCGTAGGCTGGAACAAATCTACCAGACAATGGATAAGTTTAGAAGCTACTGCAGTAGGTGGAGATTTAACGCAAGGATTTGTAGAATCTGCTACTTTTAACCCAGATAATTACGAAATAATTACCTTTGGCAGTAAAGAAAATAAAGAAACATTAACTGTGGATGTTTTAACATTAGACAACTTTTTAATTACCCCTAATGGCGATGGTAATAATGACACTTTGGTGATTCCAGAACTAGAACAGTCTCCAAATAATACTATTCGTATTTTTGACCGTTACGGCTTAAAAGTATACGAAACGGCAAATTACACCAATAATTTCAACGGCTATTCTAATCAGAATAACATCCTTTTCGACAAAGAAAAAGGCCTTCCTATTGGTGTTTATTTTTATATTATTTCTATGGATGATATAAAAATGGACTTTCAAGGTTTTATGTATTTAGCCCGTTAAAACTCTTCACTTTCTAGCAATGTAACTAGTCCTAGTTATGTGTTTTATCGAAAAATAGTGCAGAATTTATCTCTTTTTTTCACTGCACTGGTAATTCACAACATTTTCATAGGCTTACGCAACATTTTAAATTTATAGCACATTTTACATGGTATTTTTACGGGTAAACATATAGTTGCCCCAAAACACATTTACCATGTATTTTAAAAGAATAAGTCTACTTTTTGCCATTTTAGGAATCCAAGCCATATCTGCCCAAGTAAAAATTGGAGAACAACCAGATAATATTGATGCTGCTTCGATTGTTGAATTAGAGAGCACAAATAAAGCCTTAGTTTTAACAAGACTAACGACTAGTCAAATGCAAAGCATCTCACCTTTGCGTGGCGCTCTTGTTTATAACACCGAGACACAGTGTATTCACTATTTTAACGGATTACTTTGGAATAACCTTTGCCAAGCGAGTAGCGGAAGTAACCAAATGCTGAGTTTTGATGACGTTTCGAATATTCTATCCTTAGAGAATGGCGGCTCTGTAGATCTTACAAAATTTTTAAGCTCTTCTCTTACTCAAGCAGATATAGAAGCTATGGGTTTTGTTGTTGGACCACATATTACGGATACTAATACCCAGTTATCCGAAACAGAAGTGGATGCTTTTGTTGCGAATAATGGTTATTTAACTACCGAGGTAGATGGTGATGCTTCGAACGAATTAAATACTGGAATTTCTTTTGATGGCACTTACTTAATTGTTACAGACGGAGGTGGAAATCAATCTGTAGATATAAGTGCTTTAGCTTATGATGATACTGTAATACAAAATAGTCTTGCTAACAATACTACTGCTGTTACAGCAGAAGTAACTAGAGCTACTGCTGCAGAAGCAGCTAACACCACTCTAATAAATACAAACACAGCAAACATTACGAGCAACGACACCGATATTTCTGCTTTACAAAACGATAAAGAAAATACCGCTAACAAATCTAGCGATGTAACTCTGGCCGATGGTACTAACACTAAATT
>NZ_JADGES010000058.1 GCF_016744255.1 Maribacter sp. | reverse complement strand
TTAATTTATTGTAAAGCACTAGAGGTTAGATTCTGGTCTAATGACAATGCAAAAAAAACATTAGAAATCACTATTGATTCCCTTTTAGCATCAAATCAAATCAATTTAAATGATGCTCTAAAAACCAAGAAACCCTGCAAATCATAAAATTTGCAGGGTTTAGACTCTTTAAGAGAGTTAAACTTGTGACCTCGACTGGATTCAAACCAGTAACCTCTTGAGCCGTAATCAAGTGCGCTATTCAGTTGCGCCACGAGGCCGTTATACACCCCTTTAACGGGCTGCAAATATATTTCTTTTTATAATTGTGACAAAAGAAGATGTGGTAAAATATTAAAAAATATGAGCATTAAAGTAATAAATGTAAATTTCAGTCCTAATACTAGGGGTTAACCTTTATTTCTGTTGTATTTTTGAGAAGCATAGTAAACAATACCTAAATAGGTAAGGTTTAATTGTCATATAAAAAGCCATATTATATAATACTTTTATGAAGAACACTACCTTAAAAGATCTTTCCAAATTGTTGAACTTATCTGTCTCTACAATTTCCAAAGCATTGAATGATAGTTTAGAGATAAGTGAAATCACTAAGAATAGGGTAAAGGAAGCTGCGCGAAAAACTAATTATAGACCTAACCCATTAGCATTAAGTCTTAAAAAAGGAAAGAGTAAAACCATTGGCGTGGTTATACCTAGTGTATTAGATAGGTTTTCGGCAAAACTTTTTATCGGAATAGAAAAAGTAGCCTATTCTAAGGGGTACAATGCAATTTTGTCTACGTCAAATTACAGTAAAGAAAGAGAAGCGCATAATATTGATATTTTATTAGAAAAAGGAGTAGATGGTATTATTGTTTCTTTAACGGATGAGACTTTAACATTACAAGATTACAGTCATATTCAAAGAGCAGAAAATAGAAGGGTTTCAACTGTTTTGGCAAACAAAGTCCCAGAGGATTTAATTTTTAATAAAGTTAGTATAGATTTTTATAAGGAAGCTTATAATGCTATAAAGAATTTAGAAATTGTTCATAAAGAATCTGTGATTGTGGTAGATTCTTTCTCTAATGAAATGTATTTGGATAAAAGAAAGAAAGGTATTCTAGATGCTCTAGAGAGTTCTCATGCTATTGCAGACTATGAAGTTATGAAGTCTAACGGAGAGGAGTCTTTTGCAAGTGCTGTTATAAAAAAGGTAAAAGAGAATACGAACACTACTTTAATAGTAATGAATCAATATTTATTAGAGACTATTTTAGTGTTTAAGGGGACTAGAAAATTATTGGACCAAGATTCTCTATTTATTTATGGTTTTTCTAATAGGAAATCAACTTTTGAGGCAATGAAAGGGGTGCAGCCAATTTCGCAAAGAGGGAAGTTCTTAGGGGAAAAATCGGCAGAACTTTTAATTAGTCAATTAGAGGATTATAAAGAAGGTGTTCATGCAATTTCTTTAGATAGTATTGGTAAAAAAATATACGAATAACCTTGGATTTAAATACATATATAAGAGATGTTTTAAACTACCCTAAAGAGGGTGTTGTTTTTAAAGATATAACGCCACTTCTTAAAGACGCTAGAGCATTAGATTATGCTGCAAATGCATTGTTAGATTTGGTGAAGAACTGTAAAGTAGATAAAGTAGTAGGAATGGAGAGTAGAGGTTTCTTTTTTGCTCCTATTTTGGCGAGAGAATTAAATGCCGGATTTGTTCCTGTTAGAAAACCAGGAAAGTTACCTTCGAAAATAATAAGCGAAACGTACCATTTAGAATATGGTACAGATACTTTAGAGATACATGCAGACAGCATTATTAAAGGGGATAAAGTGCTTATACATGATGATGTTTTGGCAACTGGTGGAACTGCGGAAGCAGTATGTAAGTTAGTAGAAAAATTGGGAGGTGAAATTGTGCAGTGCAATTTTTTATTAGAATTAGATTTTTTAAAGGGAAATAAAAAATTACAGGGTTATGAAATTTCTTCTCTATTGCATTATTAATTTAAAGCTTTGGTGGTTACCCAATATCGCCAACCAATAATTGCTAATTCCAATTTAGAAGCTTTAGAAAGGTCTAGTTGTTTTTTAGAAAAAGAAGGGAGTATTGTTTTGTTTATTTTGGCTAATAACCTAAAAAATGCAAGTTTCATAAAAATTACTTTTTCTAAAAATAAGATAAAAATAGTTAGCTGTTCCAATTATTAATCTTGTCTTCTGGTAGAATTAATGGAGCGCAACCAGTTTCTAAGAATTGCTTATGAAATTCTTTAATATCAAATTGACTACCCATGGCTTCTTTTCTAAGTTCTAAAAAACATATTATTTATTGCAATATTTTTGAATTTCATCCAAGCTTGGTTAGGGGTTAAAACAATAATAGCAACGGTTGTCATTTTATTAGTAGTGTTCTTTTTTTTTCGAGTACCAAGAACCAATTTAAATAGTTTTGAAGATATTTGGACGCTACCTCATTAAAAGAATCCATAAATTTTCTTAATCTCATATCCATATTATTTACATTTTTGGACATGATAATTTTTGTCTACTTTTTTTGCTGTTTGTCTTTCTATATTGAAGACTATGAGGTAGTTGTTCTCAGTAATGTGTCTGTAATCTCTTACTGAAAAGAAGCTTTGCTGTTCAAAAAAAATCTCTAAAATTCGATGGAATAATAACTGTGTATTTAGGTTAAAATAGTACATGTTTATATTATAACCTAGCCTAAATTGTTAATGAAGATAGGGAAATAGGTGCTATAATATTTTGCAAAAATCTAAACAAACCCACTTTAGCTTGTTTTTACCCTGACTGGGCAGAATCTATTTTGAATAATAAGAGGTGTTTATAATTTTACAGCATTAATTAAAAAACTACCAGTTATGAAATTTAAATCATTCTTTTTTTTTCAGCGCTATTCATCACAATAGCTATCCATGCTCAGAACACCATCCAGGGTACTATTACGGATACTGGAAAAGCGCAGCTTTCATTAGCGAATATTATTATTTATGAAGTAGGAAATAAAGAGGCAATCACAGGTGTAGTCAGTAATGAAGAAGGTAGTTATAAGTTCAAAAGTATTAAAGATGGTAAATATATCATAGAGGTATCGGTTTTAGGATTTGAAACTAAAAAGTCTGATGAATTTCAATTGGCGAGAGCTAATTTCAAAGTAGATTTTACTTTGAAAGAAGAAACTCAAAATTTAGATAAAGTAGTTGTGAAAGTTAGTTGTCCTATTATATTTTGCTCTGCACATGATGATTATTTATTTGAGGCATTCAACACAAACGGTATCGCTTATATATTAAAACCATATTCTGCAGATGATTTTAGTAAAGCCTTAGAAAAGTATCAATCTCTCTTTAAACAAAGCAGGTATAGTAGCGATTTGAATAATAAAACTTTAAAGGCCTTAAAAATAGCTTTACAGGAAGAGCAGGCCCATTATAAAAAACGCTTTGTTATAAAACGTCCGAAAGGTATTCAACTATTGAATACTTCAGAAATAAGTATGATTGAAGCTTCAGGAGATTTTTGTATAGCGGTTGACCAGGAAGGAAAAAGACATCCTATTTCACAAACTATTGGCAGTATTACAGAACAGTTACCACCCAAAAAGTTTTTTCGTATCAATCGAAGCGAAATGGTACATATGGATTTTATAGAAGAAATAGAAAGCTATTTTAAAAATCGATTACTCATAAGTATAAAAGGATGTACTAAAAAAGTAATGACTAGTTCATCCACCACATCAGATTTTAGAAAGTGGCTAGAGTAATGAGAAAAGATGATTCTTCTATTTGGTTTTATAAAATTGGCTAAATAAAAAGAGGAAATTTTTTTTAAAAAGAAAAGACTGCCAAAGGGCAGTCTAGCTTTGTATAGGCCTATATGATACAGCTTAAGAAATAAAAATTATTATAGATATAATAAATAACAACAAAATCTTTGCGAGCGTAATCATATTTTTTTTGGTTTTAAAGGTTAATAAAAATGAAATGTAATAATCGATTATTCAATCAATATATATAAATAAAACACCCACTTCCAAGAGATTTTAGTTAAATCGACACAAGTAAATACACTATTTTAATAAAAAAGATGAATATAATTTTAATATTTTACTTTTTATCTTTATTTGTGTTATATAGTGTAATCGTATATAGTATTTTTGTTTTTATTTGTAATAATACTAGGAGCTTTTTTAGGGATTTTTAGAAAGGCAAGGGGGATTCCGTTATTTTTAACGGTCTTTTTTGTGTTTCCATTATTTTCAGGAAAGTCTGGTTGTTATTTTAGTGGATGAAATTTTGAATTTTCAGACAATTAAAATTATGTTTTAGTACAGAAATCTTCACTTATATTTGCGTAAAAAATAATATGCAGAATTTGCTTTATATAGCAGGAGGGTTGGTGCTTTTAATTGCGGGAGGTAATTGGTTATTAAAATCGGCAGTTGCACTTTCTTATAAGCTAAACATTCCTAAAATAGTAGTGGGTATGACTGTGGTTTCCTTTGCAACTTCAGCACCCGAATTAATAGTTAGTATTAATGCTGCTTTAGATGGGTTCCCAGATTTGTCTTTAGGTAATGTAATAGGTTCTAATATTGCAAATTTAGGGTTGGTTTTAGGTATAACGGTTCTGTTAGGTGCTATTGATATTCGAAAAAGTTTTTATACTACAGACTGGCCTGTAATGATGTTGGCTTCCGTAATGTTTTTTGGTTTTATATATTTTGATGGTGTTTTAGAATCGTATGAAGGAGTAATTATGGTTGTTTCTTTATTTCTATTTTTGGTTTACTTATTGCGTTTTCAAAAGCCAGCGGTAGAAGAAGAAGAGACAGAGGAAGACAAACCAATGGAGCTATACAAGGTAGTACTCTTTTTAGGTTTGGGTGGTGTTGCTCTTTGGGGAGGTTCAGAACTTTTAATAAATGGAGCTGTAGGTATGGCTAAAACATTTGGAGTAAGTGAAAGAATTATAGGTGTTACTGTTGTGTCAATAGGAACAAGTATCCCTGAACTTGCAGCATCTATCATAGCAATATTAAAGA
Organism: Maribacter sp.; assembly: GCF_016744255.1. Classification (GTDB taxonomy): domain Bacteria; phylum Bacteroidota; class Bacteroidia; order Flavobacteriales; family Flavobacteriaceae; genus Maribacter_B. The sequence goes on along the minus strand of NZ_JADGES010000058.1, from coordinate 16,597 downwards.
AAGAAAAAGCAATTTCTGTGGGTAATTTAATAGGGTCTAATATTTTTAATTTGTTGGCTGTTTTAGGAATTACCTCAATTATTACTCCAATTAAAGTTGTAGATAGAGGTTTGTTAGATTTTGATATTTTTTGGATGCTGGGAATCTCCTTCTTAATTTTGCCTCTTGTTTTTATTCCACGAGGTTTGCGTTTAGGTTGGCGAGATGGTATAGTGCTTCTAGGGTTGTATGTTACATTTGTTTATTTAACAGTAATGTAGGTAAGAATATTATTTTAGACCTAAGTAAGGAATACAAATTACTCCTAATATTAAAAAGCTCCTTTGCGTATGCAAAGGAGCTTTTTAATATTATAAAATGGGTAAGATTATTTAACTGGTTTAACAGTTTTAATAATTCTTGCAGCAACTTTGTATGGATCCGCGTTTGAAGATGGACGACGGTCTTCTAACCATCCTTTGTATCCTTTTTCTACAGCGATAATTGGAATACGAATAGATGCTCCTCTGTCTGAAACACCCCATGAAAAGTCATGGATAGATGCAGTTTCGTGATTACCAGTTAAACGTTGCTCATTATGCTCGCCATAAACTTCGATGTGCTCTTTTACTAGTGGGCGGAAAGCTTCACATATTTCAATATATTTTTCTTTAGAACCACAAGTTCTTAAGATAGTGTTAGAAAAGTTAGCGTGCATTCCAGATCCATTCCAGTCCGTATCACCTAATGGTTTTGGGTGGTACTCAATGTACATTCCCCTTCCTTCAGTTAAACGATCTAATAAATATCTAGAAACCCAGATTTCATCTCCTGCTTTTTTAGCTCCTTTTGCAAATAATTGGTACTCCCATTGTCCAGATGCAACCTCTTGGTTAATTCCTTCAAAGTTTAATCCAGCATCTATACATAAATCAGCATGCTCTTCCACTAAATCACGTCCATGAGTATGTCTTCCTCCAACGGAACAGTAGTACATTCCTTGTGGGGCTGGGTACCCGCCTCTAGGGAAGCCTAATGGTAATTCAGTATCTGTATTCATAATAAAGTATTCTTGTTCAAATCCAAACCAGAAATCATTATCATCATCTTCAATAGTTGCGCGTGCGTTAGATGCATGCGGAGTTCCGTCAGAGTTCATAACCTCTGTCATTACTAGCCAACCATTTCTACGAATAGGGTCTGGGTAAATTGCAACTGGTTTTAAAATACAGTCAGATGATCCTCCAGAAGCTTGTTGTGTAGATGAACCATCAAAAGACCATAATCCTAGTTCTTCAATTGTTCCTTTAAAGTCATCATGCTCCTCAACTTTAGTTTTACTTCTTAAGTTTTGAGTTGGCTTGTAACCATCTAACCAAATGTATTCTAATTTAATTTTTGCCATAATAATAGTATTGTAATTCTTTTAGATTCCAACAAAAATATGTTTTTTGCTCTTACGTTCTAAATTTTAAGGGGGTAAATCTATTTAAATCATCAATTTTTACTTTTAACCCTAATTTTTACAGGGGAAATTGTTAAATATCTAATTTTTGATAGTAATTTTGGTATATAATTAATTTGATTATTCATTAGAACCAGATATTATGTCCAAAATACGATTTGAAGCAATTTCCGAAAGTGCAAAAAGAGAGAGTAGAACGATTGAAGAGAACGGAAGACGTTCGGAATTATTTTGTACAAACGTCTTTAATGCCAGTAAAATGTTGCAATACCTAACTAAAGATGCCTTAGGAAGTGTGCAAGGGGCTATTTTTTCTGGAACTAAAATAGATCGAAAAATTGCAGATCAAGTAGCAGAAGCAATGAAGGGTTGGGCAATATCTATGGGGGCAACTCATTATACGCATTGGTTTCAGCCTTTAACTGGTAGTACTGCAGAAAAACACGATGCTTTTTTAGATTTGCTTGAAGATGGTACGGCATTAGAAAAATTTGGAGGAGGGCAATTGGTGCAACAAGAGCCCGATGCTTCTAGTTTTCCTAGCGGAGGAATAAGAAATACTTTTGAAGCTCGTGGTTACACAGCATGGGACCCTACGTCGCCTGCATTTATATATGGTACTACTCTGTGTGTGCCAACCGTTTTTGTATCCTATACAGGAGAGGCATTAGATAATAAAGCACCTTTGTTAAGAGCTCTGCATGCGGTAGATGAGGCAGCTACGGCTGTTGCAAAGTATTTTGATAAAACAGTATCTAAAGTTAGTGCTACTTTGGGGTGGGAGCAAGAGTATTTTTTAATAGATAAAGCCTTGGCAAATTCTAGACCAGATATTGTTTTAACGGGAAGAACATTGGTAGGGCATTCAGCAGCAAAAGGGCAGCAATTAGAAGATCATTATTTTGGAGTAATTCCTAATAGGGTTTTATCTTTTATGAGTGAGTTAGAGCAAGAATGTACTAAGCTTGGTATACCTGTTAAAACAAGACACAATGAAGTAGCTCCTAATCAGTTTGAACTAGCGCCAGTTTTTGAAGAAGCTAATTTAGCAGTAGATCACAATCTTTTGCTAATGGATGTAATGGATAAAATTGCAGATAAGCATAATTTTAAAGTGCTTTTTCATGAAAAACCTTTTGCAGATATAAACGGTTCCGGAAAACATAATAATTGGTCGTTAGCTACAAATACAGGAGTTAATTTGCTTAGTCCTGGTTCTACACCCATGAAAAATTTACAGTTTCTTACCTTTTTTGTAAATACCATAAAAGCAGTAAATACGTATGAAGAATTATTGCGTTCTTCTATAGCATCTGCAAGTAACGACCATAGACTTGGGGTGTACGAGGCGCCACCTGCCATATTTTCTGTATTCGTCGGCTCTCAATTAAGTAGAGTTTTAGATGAGTTAGAAGGGGTGTCTAAAGGAAAGCTTTCTCCAGAGGAGAAAACAGAGTTAAAACTTAATGTTGTTGGTAAAATTCCAGAAATTCTTTTAGATAATACAGATCGTAACAGAACATCTCCCTTTGCTTTTACTGGGGATAAGTTTGAAATGCGTGGCGTTGGCTCTAAAACCAATTGTGCTAAACCAATGACCGTTTTAAATACGATTGTTGCTAAACAATTAAGAGATTTTAAAAAGGAAGTAGATGCTTTAGTAGATAAGAAGAGTCTAAAGAAAGATGAGGCAATATTTAATGTGTTGAGAGAATATATTAAAACGTCTAAAAGAATTCGTTTCGATGGTGATGGGTATAGCGAAGAGTGGGAGAAAGAGGCAAAAAGAAGAAAATTGAGTAATAATAAAACTACGCCAGAGGCCTTAAAAGTTCTCACCTCTAAAGATACTATAGCTCTTTTTAAAGAGACAAAAGTAATGAGCGAGGTAGAAATTAAAGCCAGACAAGAAGTAGAGTTAGAATCTTATATATTGCATTTGCAAATAGAAGGAAGGGTGTTAAATGAGTTGGTGTATAATCATATTTTGCCATCTACTATAGAATATCAAAACAAGTTAATTCAAAATGTAATAGGTTTAAAAGATATTTATGGAGCAGCATATAAAAAATTGGCAGATGGCCAGCTTACTGTCATAGAAGAAATAGCAGAACATTTAGTAGCATTAAAAAAGTTAACGGATAATATGACAGATACCCGTAAAAAAGCAAATAAGCTAACAAGTAGTTCTAAGAAAGCAGATGCTTATTGTGAAAATGTAAAACCGTATTTTAATGAAATAAGATATCATTGTGATAAATTAGAACAATTAATAGATAATCAATTATGGCCATTAACAAAGTATAGAGAGTTGTTGTTTATTAAATAATGGATATTAACTATTAATTATAGTTAGCATCTATAGTGTTTCTATTATTTTTGTCACAAATATTTAAGTAATGAGTTCATCAAATAGCGAAAGATATAATCAAAGAGGGGTTTCCGCATCCAAAGAAGATGTGCATAATGCCATAAAAAATATAGATAAAGGGTTGTTTCCAAAGGCATTTTGTAAAATAGTGCCAGATTATTTAACCAATGATAAAGACTATTGTTTGGTAATGCATGCAGATGGCGCAGGAACAAAATCTTCGTTGGCTTATATGTACTGGAAAGAAACGGGAGATGTTTCTATTTGGAAAGGTATAGCACAAGATGCTTTAATTATGAATATTGATGACCTTATTTGTGTTGGAGCAACAGATAATATTATGCTTTCTTCTACTATAGGGCGTAACAAAAATTTAATACCAGGAGAAGTTCTTTCTGCAATTATAAATGGAACAGAAGAACTAATATCCGATTTAAAAGAACATGGTATTACTATTCATTCTACAGGAGGAGAAACTGCAGATGTAGGGGATTTAGTCCGTACTATTATTGTGGACTCAACCGTTACTGCTCGCTTAAAAAGAAGCAATGTAATAGATAATGCTAATATAAAAGCAGGCGATGTTATTGTAGGTTTCTCTTCGTATGGGAAGGCTACTTATGAGACTGAATATAATGGAGGAATGGGGAGCAATGGTCTTACTTCAGCAAGGCACGATGTGTTTTCTAAATACTTAGCAACCAAATACCCAGAAAGTTTTGATGCCTCTGTTCCAGAAGATTTAGTCTATTCTGGAAATGTAAGACTAACAGATGCCGTTGAGGACTCTCCTATAAATGCAGGTAAATTAGTTTTATCTCCGACACGAACGTATGCGCCGATAGTAAAAAAAATATTAGAGAAGTATTCTTCCGATGATATACACGGGATGATTCACTGTAGTGGAGGAGCGCAAACTAAAATTTTACATTTTATAGATAACTTACATATTATAAAAGATAATATGTTGGCTGTACCACCATTGTTTAAATTAATACAAGAGCAATCTAATACGGATTGGAAAGAAATGTATCAAGTTTTTAATTGTGGGCATAGATTAGAGGCGTATGTTACCCCTGAAATTGCTGAAGATTTAATTAAAATAGCAAAAGAGTTTAATGTGGAGGCTCAAATAATAGGAAGAGTGGAAGATTTTTCTTCTAAAAAATTGACCATTGAAAGCGAGTTTGGAACCTTTATTTATTAAAGCATACGAATACGATTATTCTGCCGTTTTACATAGTAAATAGGTTTGTTATGGAACGTAAAGAATTTTTAAAAAGTATAGGAGCAGGAGCTGCTTTTGCGGTGATGTTTCCTTGTTTGGGAGGGTGTTCTAAAGACTCAGATAATGGAACTATTGTTACAGAGCCAACTGGTGTTGACTTTACTATAGATTTAAACTCAGAAGAAGCAAGTAAATTGGCTAATCCAGGAGGTTTTGTTTTAAAAAATTTGGTGGTCGTAGCTAAGAATGCAGCAGGGATTTTTGTTGCTGCTAGTCAAATATGTAGTCACGAAGGTTATGATCAAGTACGTTTTCAGGCGGATCAAGATCTTTTTTATTGTGATGTTCATGGTTCTAAATTTTCTCAAAATGGAACACCAACAAATCAGGTGACTCAGAATAATCTTAAGATATACAGTATAGAACAAACAGGAGATATTTTACGAGTGTTCGAGTAAGATAATATTGTATTGAAATAGGAAAATACCCAAATCTAATTCTATAAAAAAAAGATAACTAGTGAGGACCTTTATTGCTTTGTTTTTTAGTTTTTTGGTTGTCGTGGGTTATAGTCAAGAGAAAAAATACGTTACTGTTAAAAAGAATATTACCCTGATGGGCGAATCTTTTGGGATTACGGTGGTGGCGGTAAATGAAGAGCTTGGTTATATAAATATAGAAGAAGCAACTGCTGAGATTAACCGAATAAACAAATTAATTTCTTCTTGGGATTCCGATTCAGAAACCTATAAAATAAATGTAAATGCTGGTGTAAAACCAGTAAAAGTTAAAACAGAATTGTTTGCATTGATAGAAAGAGCAATACAAATTGCTGAAATAACGGATGGCGCTTTCGATATAACATTTGCATCTACGGAAAATGTTTGGAAATTTAATGGTGAAATGAAATATCCGCCTACGAAAGAGGAAAATAAAAGTTCTATTAAGAATGTGGGATATAAAAATATTCTACTAGATAAAGAAAAACAAACTGTATTTTTAAAAAAGAAAGGAATGCGTATTTCTTTTGGGGCAATAGGTAAAGGGTATGCTGTAGATAAGGCAAAAGCCCTTTTAATGTCTAACCAGGTAATTGCAGGAGTTATTAATGCATCTGGTGATATAACTACTTGGGGAACAAAAGTAAGTGGTGAAAAATGGTTGTTGGGTGTAGCAGATCCTGCGAGCAATTATAAAATACTTACTTGGCTACCAATACTAGAATCTTCTGCTTCTACCACAGATGTTTATGAAAAATATGTGAGTTTTAAAGGGCAGAAATATGGTCATATTATAGACCCTAGAACAGGAGCTCCTGTAAGAGGTTTAAAAAAAGCAACAGTATTCGCTAAAAGCGCGGAACTGTGTGATGCTTTAGCTACAGCTGTTCTTGTATTGGGCTTAGATAAAGGAGTATCTTTAATTAATCAACTGGGAGGTACAGAAGCTATTTTTATAGACGATAATAATAAAATCTATAAAACAAATGGTCTAATTTTAGATAATGTAATTTTAAAATAAATACATTTTAAAAACTGATAAGTTGTTTCAACTTGACTGCATAATATTATTAAATCCTCAAATTTATTGTAAATTCGCAATCCAAGTGATGATAGGCTATGATAGACAAATTAAATATTGTTAAGCAACGTTTTGATGAGATTTCGGATCTCATCATACAACCAGATGTTATTTCGGATCAAAAGCGTTATGTTCAATTAACAAAAGAATATAAAGATCTAAAAAATTTAATGGAAAAGCGTTCTGAATATATAGAACATACCAATAATATAGAAGAAGCACAGGAGATTATTGCAGATGGTAGTGATGCCGAAATGGTAGAGATGGCCAAAATGCAATTAGACGAAGCTAAAGAATCTTTACCAAAATTAGAGGACGATATTAAATTAATGCTTATTCCAAAAGACCCGGAAGATGCTAAAGATGTTGTTGTAGAGATACGTGCAGGAACAGGTGGTGATGAAGCTAGTATTTTTGCAGGTGATTTATTTAGAATGTATACTAAGTATTGCGAATCTAGAGGTTGGAAAACCAACGTTATGGATTTAAGTGAAGGAACCAATGGTGGGTATAAAGAAATTCAGTTCGAGGTTAGTGGGGCAGATGTCTATGGTACGCTAAAGTTTGAAGCTGGCGTTCACCGTGTACAAAGAGTACCACAAACGGAAACTCAAGGTAGAGTGCATACAAGTGCGGCTACTGTAATGGTTCTTCCAGAAGCAGAGGAATTTGATGTGCAAATAGAGCCAAAAGATGTGCGTATAGATTTTTTCTGTTCTTCTGGTCCAGGTGGGCAATCGGTAAACACAACCTATTCTGCCGTTCGTTTAACGCATATTCCATCAGGTTTGGTGGCACAATGTCAAGATCAAAAATCGCAACATAAAAATAAGGAGAAAGCCTTTAAAGTACTACGTTCTCGTTTATATGATCAAGAGCTTGCCAAGAAACAAGAAGAAGATGCTGCAAAAAGAAACTCACAGGTAAGTAGTGGTGATCGTTCTGCTAAAATTAGAACGTATAACTACTCGCAAGGAAGAGTAACGGATCATAGAATAGGATTAACGTTATATGATTTGCAGAATATTATCAATGGTGATATTCAAAAAATAATTGATGAACTTAGTTTAGTAGAGAACACGGAGAAATTAAAAGAAGCTTCGGGAATTTTTTAAGACAGAATGACAACAGCAGAATTAGTTCAGCAAATACATTTAAAAAAATCCTTTCTGTGTATAGGATTAGATACCGATTTAGAGAAGATACCATCTCATTTATTAAAAGAAGAGGATCCCCTATTCGCTTTCAATAAAGCGATTATTGATGCTACACAGCACTTGTGTGTAGCGTATAAGCCCAATATTGCTTTTTATGAAGCCTACGGTATTAAAGGTTGGATAGCTTTGGATAAGACAATAAAGTATTTAAATGAAAAGTATCCAGAGATTTTTACCATTGCAGATGCTAAAAGAGGAGATATAGGAAACACATCTACAAGATACGCTAAAGCATTCTTTGAGGACATGGAATTCGATTCGGTTACTATTGCGCCATATATGGGAAAAGATTCAGTAGAGCCATTTTTAGCATTTAAAAATAAGCATACAATACTGCTGGCGTTAACCTCTAATAAAGGGGCTTTTGATTTTCAGACAAAACTTATAGATGGTAAAGAATTGTATAAAGAAGTTTTAGAGACTTCTGTTACTTACGAAAATTCTGAAAATTTAATGTATGTTGTAGGAGCTACTAAAGCTACCTTTTTAACAGATATAAGAAAAATAGTGCCGCAAAGTTTTTTACTAGTTCCAGGTGTTGGTGCACAAGGGGGTAGTTTAGAAGAAGTTTGTAAGTATGGTATGAATAACCAAGTAGGTTTACTAGTAAATTCTTCTAGAGGAATAATATATGCTTCTCAAGGAATAGATTTTGCTGAAAAAGCAGCAGAAAGTGCATTGGCATTACAAACACAAATGGCAGTAGAATTGAAACAATTAAAATAATTGTTACATTAAACTTTCTAAGTCTTTCTTTATTTTTTTAGCTTTTAATTCAAAAAACGCTCCAAGCTTTGAATCGGAATATTTTATGTTACTAGCTTTCTCCATAAAGTTTTGATATTGATACTCTAATAAAGAAATTGATTGACTTCCGCTGTCTAAAGGGCTGGTAGCCCCAACTTTACAATATTGTTTTTCCATAGTTGTAGTTAATGTGTATACAAATATACGATCAGAATTAGGATTTAGACTAGCGTCTACTATGAAGTACAACTAGTATTTGGGTAATTTATCTTTTTTTGCAATTTTTAAACATTTTAAAGGGGATAATAGCAATAAGTGTGTTAAAAAAAAGTGTATTTCATCGAAAGTAGAAAAAGTTTTAATACATTGTGTTCCGCTCAAAAAAGAGTACGTAAGAGAACACTTTGCTTAGTTACACTAAATATATACACGAAAATTCTAATACTTGGGTCACATTTGTGCATGGAGCCGGAGGTAGTTCCATAATATGGCATAAACAAGTGCGTGAATTTAAGAAGCATTTTAATGTACTTTTATTAGATTTAAAAGGGCATGGAGCTTCCGTTTCTTCTGATTTTGTAGAAGAACTAAATGATTTATATACTTTCGATTCTCTTGCTGAAGATATAATAGAGGTTGTAAATTATGAGAAGATTGATAAATCGCATTTTATAGGTATTTCTCTGGGAACCATTATAATACGAACATTGGCGGAAAAACACCCAGAAAGAGTACAGAGTATGGTAATGGGTGGAGCAATTATGCAATTGGGTTTTAAATCTCGATTAATTCTACGTATGGGTATGCTGCTTAAAAAGGTGGTGCCATATCATAAGTTATATAATGTTATTACTTTTTTAATAATGCCTTATAAGAACCATAAGGAGTCTCGTAATTTATTTATAAAAGAATCTAAGAAATTATATAAGGAAGAATTTCTTAAATGGTTTAGATTGGCGGTGGAGATAAACCCGATGCTACGTTTCTTTAGATCTGCAGAAATAAAAATACCAACACTGTATATAATGGGAGAAGAGGATTATCTTTTCTTACCTGCTATTCGTAAAATAGCGGACAAACATAGTAGTTCTAATTTATTTGTAGTGCAAGATTGTGGCCATGTGGTTAATGTAGAACAACCTAAATTGTACAATAATATGGTTATTGGCTATCTTTCTGGTTTTTAGGATAGTTTTACTCTTTTTAAAGGAAGAAGAAGGGAGTTGTTAGTTCTTAGTGTTAGTAAAATACAGCCCTGATTATTCTTGATAGCTAATTCAAATAAAAAAACCAGACTAAAATGAAAACATTATTTTTTTCTTAGAAGTTGGTTATCAGGGCTGCTTTACTATTGTTTTTTAATGGTTGTATAAAGAAAAGGTTTGCTCTTTAAAAAAGCGTTAAACCTTATAAACGTTTCCTAATCCGATAAATAATTACTTTAAGTTTACTTTTTTTGGTAAACTTTGTTTAGAATAAAAACGGCTTCTGATTAGAAGCCGTTTAAATTTGCTACTTTATATAGTCATTACTCATTACATAAGTTAAGAGTAATTTCCCCTGCAGTTGGTCCAGGGCCTTGCTCAGAAACAATGTTAGTGCTAGGAGCTTTGATAATAAAGGAATGTTCAGACTCAAAACTACCAGGAGTATATGTGAATGTTAAAGATGTGGTTCCGTTTGGAACATTTATAGTGTGGTTGGTTCCAAAATCTACAGCAGTATAATCTGTGTCAGTACCGTCTATTGATACCGTTATTAATGCGCCATCCCAGCCATCTCCATAACTGTCTGTCATTTCAATAACCCAATCACCAGTTGGTGGGGTAGGAAGAATGCAAACTACAGATCCAGTATAGGTCATAGGAGAGCTAAAAAATAATTCTCCAGTTACACTATCTCCAGAGTTTTTCTTTTCAAATTTTCTTCCATCTGTCATATTAATAACTACTAAGAAAAGAAATTGATCTCCACCATCTATTAGGTCTAAATCTAAGCCTAGTGCAGTAGTAGCTTCAGTTATGGCTACATTAAAATTTGCTTCAGGAAAACCATTGTCATTTGTATTAAAAGATGTAATATCTGCTGTTTTAACTAAAACAGGGTCAATAGAATTATCATCATTTGTATCTGGGTCTCCATCTGTTGTTCGGTCAACAAATTGAACCATTAGTTCAATATTAGCGACATCAGCAGTATTCTCTGCAATTAATTCTCCTGTTATGGAGAAAGTAGAGCCAGCAATATCGGTTCTATTAATTACTCCGCCTGCATCAACGGTTCTAAAGAAAGCTCCTTTTAATTCATTTTCATAAGGAGATATGCGAGCTTTATCCTCATCTTCACAAGAGAGAAACCCAAGGAAAACACATGGAATAGCTATAAATTTTATTATTTTTTTCATATGGATAATATTTTAAAAATCTAGATTTGTTGAACTTATATCCCAAAATACTTTAACAGATTGATTGGCCTTTGGGCTAATTTTTGGGTTGTTGTTGATGCTTGTCGAAGGGTATTTAAAAGAACGAATGAATGCCCCTGGTGATGATGTTTGTGTAGGTTGTATGTTTAAAGGCATACCAGTACGTCTATAATTATTATATGCTTCAATAGGATTTCCCCAAGAGGCAATATATGCTTGAGTCATAATTATATTCAGCTTTTCATTATCAGAAGCAGCAGCATATGTAGTTGTTATTTCTGTTACATAATCATCTATATCCGTGGTAGAGGGGGCTAGTGTACTTGTAATGGTGTTATCAAAACTAGTTACTTTGCTTATAGAGGCGCGTACTCCTGCTTCTAGCATTGCAGCTGCATCGTCTGTAGTGTTAAGTGTTAAAGCAGCCTCTGCTCTCATAAAATAGACAAATGAGGATAATAGTACAGGTTGAATTCCGGCACCGCTCATTCCAGATGTTTTAGTTACTGCACTAAAAGAATTATCATCAAATTTACCACCTATAGGGTATGTACCCCATGTTGTTATTTTATCCGAATCTGATGGTAGACCTTGTGCGTCTCCATGAATTCTGCCCCAATATCCGCCTCCAATAGAAGTGCAAAAAGGATCAACTCCAGGCGTGTAATGAGTAGGATAGCTTTCTGCTAAACATGGAAAATCAAAAATACCTTGTGCATCTGCTTCTGGATACGTATCTGTTTGTCTGTAGAAATAATATCTAGTTCTAGGGTCAGGTTCATTAAATTCATTAACCATTAGGTTCATAAAATACATAGACATGTATTCTCCACTTGGTGTATTTTCATAGTTATTAATGAATTGTGGGTGTCTTATATCTGGAGAAGAAGAATTTGTGCCGTAAAAAACTGTAAAATCTTCATCTGCAGAGTCGATTAAATCGCCATCAGCAAGAAGTGCGTTTATTTCGGAGAGAGCATTTGCATCTACTAACCTAGTATTGTTATAAATTCTAAGTTTTAATGTTTTTGCTAGTGTTGTCCATTTGTCAATATCTCCAAAATAGAATAAATCACCGGTAGAAGCTATACTTGTCGCAGGAGAAGTTGCAAGATTTGCGATAGCTTCATCTAATAAGGAAAGTGCTTTAGCATATACCATTTCATCATCATCAACGGATGGATTGAAGTTATCTGCCCCAGTAAAGGCTTCAGAATATGGTACATCACCAAAATAGTCTACTAATACAGTAAGTGTATAGGATTCTAATATTTGGGCAACACCTAAATGATGTGTAAGTCCATTTTCATTAGCAATCCCTTTTATAGTATTAATGTCTGTTAAGTGTCCAGCATAGGATTGTCTCCAAATATCATCAAAGTCACCTGGTTCAAATGCATTTTCATATAATGGTCCATACATATGTAGCATTCTTACTACTTGCATTCCTGCTTGAAATCCTTCGCGATTGTCTTCATCTTCTTCGCCAATCCATGAGGTAAAGTTTAATATAGCTCCATTCGTTAACAAATTAATATCAGAGTTTTCCGGCGATGCGTTGTTTGGGTCTTTATTGACATCTAAATCAATAGATTCGCAACTACTTAATACCATTGAAATGGCAAATAGTATCGTGGATATTTTATGTTTTATATTCATGATTATTATCTTTTTTTATTGTTAAAATGAAGCTCTAAAGGAAATACCATATCGTTTTGCAGTAGGACCTGTTAGAAGGTCAAAACCTCTTGAGTTTCCAACGCCTTCACTAGATACAGAAGGGTCAAAATTTATAGAATCAGGAAAGTTGAAAGCCTTAAACCATAAATTATTTCCTGTAGCTGTTATAGAAATTTTACCAAATGGGGTTTTGTCTATGATTTTAGAAGGTAAGTTATAAGACAATGATAACTCTCTAAGTCTTAAATGTGTAGCATCATATACTTTGAACTCATCTTGACCATAGTTTTCCCAATAATGATCATTCGCAGTTATTTGAATATCGTTAACGGAACCGTCTTGTTTTACACCAGAAGCAATAACCGGTATGGATCTATCAAAATCTGTCTCGCCTGCTAATCCTCTAATGGTTAAAGTGTTTGCTGTTGCGGAATACATATCTCCTCCATGGGTATAATCCCATTGCATGGAGAAGGTTAATCCTTTATAGGATACGTTATTGATAAAGGAGCCGCGCCAATCTGGATTTGGGTCGCCAATAATACCTAACTTATCTTCTGTTAAGTATAATCCGTCATTACCAACTATAGGGTTTCCGTTAGAATCTCTTTGAACAAGAGTTCCTTGCATAATATTAAAGGGCTTTCCTTGAATAGCAAAATTTCCTAAGTTAGAAAAAGGCCCTGTTAAGAATAAGGCATCTTCTTCGCCGCCAGGTAATTCGGTAACAATACTCTCATAAGCATCATAATTGATGGTAAAATTCCAGTTAAAGTTATCTGTTCTAATGGCAGTAGTATTAATACCAACCTCAATTCCCTCTGTTTTTAATTTACCAGCATTTATTGCAGTTACGGTATAACCACTTGCCGGGTCTAAGCGTTTATCTAGTATTTGATCTGTAGCTTCTTTAGAATAGACACTAGCTTCAAATCCAATTCTATTTTGGAAAGCTTTTAACTCTAGTCCTAATTCTACTTCAGTTACAAGTTCTGGTGTTAGATTAGGGTTTCCTAAACGATTAACTCCACTGTCATTAATGTTAACAGGGCTACCATTAATATTAACAGGGCTACCGTTTTTGTCTAACCATGCTTTTGCGGAAACACCTAGACGATCTTGTGTTACGTAAGGGTCTGCAAAGTTAGCAGAACTACCATAACCTAACCTTAGCTTTAAATAGTTTAAACCATTATTACTTTTTAGACCTGCGAATGCTGAGGTAGGTATAAAAGATAAACTTGCGCTAGGGTAAAACAATGAATTGTTACCTCTTTCGTGTGTTGATGCCCAATCGTTTCTTCCTGCAACATTTACATACGCATAATTTTTATATCCAAAAGTTGCTGATGCGAATGCTCCATAAACATTTTCTTGGGATTGAAAAAGGTCGGTAGCGACTTTGTCTTCAAAATTATTAGCAAAAAAGGATCCGTAAACCAATTGCTTGTCATATTGAACACTTGAGGAAGTGAAAGTATTTCTTCTTGCATTAAAACCAGCGTCTACACTTAGGTTAAAATTGTCACTGAAATCTTTGTTGAAATTAACAAGAAGTGAGTGGTCCCATATTTTTCCAGTGTTTCTAGATTCGTAGTATAATCCATCAGGAAGATAAATTCCGCCTTTGTTTACGCTAAATGAAGAAGTTTCATTATAACCGTCAAAACCAGTTCTGAATGTTGTAGAAATCCAATCATTAAATTTATAAGTACCAGACATGGAAAAGAAAACCCTGTCTGTAACTTCTGCATCAATTTCATTTTCAGCTGTCCATCTTGGGTTTTGAATACCATTGGTAGTACGGTAGTAAACGCTTCTGTGCTGATCGTCTTCAAAAGGAAGTCCCATTAAATCTATAGATCTAGGTGTGTAAAGTACGTTTGCGAAAATACCAGACCCGCCAGAACTAACATTACTAGAGCCAGTACTAGCTGCATTAGGAGGACTTTTCTTATCCGTATTAACGTAATTCATAGTTCCGCTAAAAGTAAATTTATTAGTAAGTTTTGCAGTTCCACCAACACTAAAGTTGTTTCTTCTTAATGTGTTGTTAGGTGTAAAACCTTTTTGGTCACTGTTAGAATAGCTAAGATTAAAACTTGCGTTTTCTGTAGACTTAGATACATTTATATTGTTTACGGCAGTATAACCAGTTTCAAAAAAGTTTTTAACACTGTCATAAGGTTTGTATTCATAGGTGGTTAATCCTGTGAATTGAGGAAAAGAAGCATCGAAGCTTCCGCCTCCTTGTTGCACTGAGCTAAAGGCATTTCCAGAATATACATGTAATATTTGTTCGTAAGGCGAAGTAAATTCAGCTCCCCAGTTACTAAAAGCTTTTCCTCTACTCTGTTGCCATCCTCCTCCGTATCTGTTTTGATAATCAGGTAGAGATGCAATTTCTTCAATATAATAGGAAGAATTAATAGAAACCTCTAATTTATTTTGTGTGGAGGTAGAAGAGCCACTTTTAGTTGTAATTAGTATGACACCGTTTCTTCCTTGTTCTCCATAAAGTACTGTTGCACTTAAGCCTTTTAGAACGCTTAAGTTGGCAATATTGTTTGGGTCTAAATCTAATAATCTACTAGCGGAGTTATTACCAGATTCACTGGTAGAAAATGTGCTAGTTTCGTTAGAAGCATTTGAGAAAGGTACTCCATCTACTATAATTAGTGGTTGGTTGTCACCTGTCATAGTTGAAAAACCTCTAATGGTTATATTGGTACCACTACCAGCAATACCACTTCCTCCCAATATGTTTACTCCTGGAATTTGACCAGAAAGGGCACGGGCTACATCTGTTTCAGGCCTTTTAGCTACGTCTTCACCCTTTAGAGTGGTAACAGCATACCCTAACGCTTTTTTCTCACGTCTAATGCCTTGAGCGGTAACAACCACTTCTTCAAGAGCTTCTGTTGATTCTTCCATTGTAACATTTATTTCGTTACTGGAACTTACAGTTTGTTTAAAATCTTTTAGTCCTATATAACTAAAGATAAGTGCTTGTCCTTGCGAGGTGTTAATGGCATATTTACCATCAAAATCTGTTTGAGTACCAGTAGTAGTTCCTTCAACAAGAATGTTTACGCCTGGAAGGGGTTGACCATTTTGGTCGCCTACAGTACCAGTAACAGTTTTTTCTTGTGTGTATGCCCACGATACGCTAAATAGAGTAAGCATAAACACCCAAATACATTTTTTTTTCATATTAAATTATTTAAGAGTTAGTTATGAATTATAGATGTAATGGCAATCCTGAAGAGCGTATTAGAAATACTAAGAGAAGATTAAGGTCTAATTTGAAAGTGTGGTAAATTTTCTTTAGTTTTTAGAAGTAGTGCTATCAGGAATCGTTGTACATTATAATTAGTCAAATACAAATTAACAGGCTCTTAACATTTTTTAGGGTAAGCCTTATAAACGTTTACCTTCCCGAATAAATATTACTTTTTTTTTACTTGTATTGTTATGGTATTTATTTTTTGTTTTAGGGCTTTTTTTTGAGAATTAGTTTATATTGAAAATTGTTATTATTTATTCTATTTAAGAATAAATAAAGAAGCTTGTAATTAAATAATCCTATATCTCTAAAATAGATATAGGATTATTGGTTGAAAGTCTTTTTAATAGAAGAAATGCAAAGATTTTTTAATTGATGCTTACTAATTTGGTTAATCTGGGTAACGATTATTTTTTAGTAAAAATAGTTTCTAAAGTG
Source organism: Maribacter sp. (assembly GCF_016744255.1). GTDB lineage: Bacteria > Bacteroidota > Bacteroidia > Flavobacteriales > Flavobacteriaceae > Maribacter_B. The sequence goes on along the minus strand of NZ_JADGES010000058.1, from coordinate 180 downwards.
AGTTTCTTATTATTGAACAATTAATTTTGAGTATCACTAAAATTAAAAGCAAATTCTTTTTGATATTGACTGGGAGTTAATAGGGTGTCTTTTTTAAATGCCTTGTTAAAAGTTACCTTGTTATTATAGCCAACCTCGTAGGCAATGTCGATAATATTCATGTTTCGTTTTATGTCTTTA
>NZ_JADGES010000159.1 GCF_016744255.1 Maribacter sp. | reverse complement strand
GTTTTCGGAAACATAAGCTATAGTTTTTCCATCGGGAGAGAATTTTGCAAACATTAGGGAGGAAGAAGGGAGGCTTTTCCCAATTTGTTTTAGGGTATTTGTTTTCATATTAAAAACCCAATAGTCTCCTTTTGTATTTAGTCTCCAAACTTTTTTAGTATTGGTAAACAATAGTATTTTTTGTTGGTCTAATGAGAATGAAAAATGCGCAATTTCTATAGGTTCTGTTTTTCCTACTGGGATAAGCTGCTCTTTTGAAATAATTGTTTTTACTTTATGATTAGGTAAGGTATAGGTAACAAGTTGGTTTTCTTCTAATTTAAAATAAGAATCTCCATCGTTTGTCCAATTTACTTGAGCTTCTAAGTTGAAATTAAAAGAGAAAAGGCAAACGAACAGGAGAATTTTAAATATATTTAAATGGATGATTAAGGGCTTTTTTACTTGTTTCATTGATTGCTATTTATGGTTTGTTATTGTCTTTTTGTAGCTATTTTAAAATGTAAATCATTTATTACATTGAAGTTTCTAACGCAACAAATACTACTATTTTTTAGTTAATTCTAAACTACAAATTTTAGTTTAAAATCTATTACTTCTTTAAGAGTTTTATATTTTACTTTATTTTTCGGGGTCTATGGTTCAATTTTTTTTTTTGAATAAAGAGAGTTTAGTATTCTATTTTCTAATGTCACGTTCTAAAATGTTTCCTTAATTACGTGTTTACGGTACTAATATTCTTCTTTAAAAAACAGAATAGAGAATCCTAGAGTATTTTCATAAGTGGTTTTTATCTGGCAATTAATTATACATTTTGTTAGCCTCCTCGTTTTATTTCTTTACTATTCTCATAGGAACAAACCGCTATTCATCTGATGTAAAAGAGGAAGCAGGTAACCCTTCTAAATTAAACAAACTTGCCGCACTAGCATCTCGCCATGCATATCGAACATATTGAGGAGAAGCAATTAAAGGAGAAGTAACTTCGATTTTGTTTTCTATTATTTTGGCTACAGCAGGAACGTAAACTTTATCTAATCCAGCAATCTCAAAGCCAGAAAGCCCTGTAAATGATGCTGCTAATCCACTTCCGATATTGTCAAATTCAACTATCAATTTACTGCCTAATTTTTTAATCTGCTTATACAATGGACCTGAAGGGACTAATTTTTTGCCATAATCATTGGCAAGAGCCAATCTCGCCAATCGTTTACCTACCTCTTGTTTGTTGGCTGGATGAATGTTTGTTGGATTGCCAATATCCAAGGTCACTACCATACCTGTTTTAGGTGTATTTAAAGAATAACGTTGGGCATCCCGTAATTTTTGAGATACTTGTTCACTGGGGTTCGGATTATAAATGTAAGGCGCTATCTGTACGAAATAAAAAGGAAAATCATACCCCCATTTGTTTCGCCAATCTTTAATCATGGTTGGGAAAAGCTGCTTGTATTGCTCATCTCTACCTACATTTGACTCACCTTGATACCAAATAGCGCCCTTGATAGTATACGGCACGAGTGGGTTTATCATTCCATTGAAAAGAACAGTTGGTAAGTTAGGGTGAAATTGAAAAATATGAGGTCTTTCTGAAACACCGACTTTTAGATTATATGTATAGAATGTCTCATTGAATATTTCTGCTACCAAACGAGTTTTCCAGGTACCTTCGATAGAAATATTATCACCTTTATTATTAGATATTGTCATTGGTCCAGTAATAGAGCCAGGGCCACCCGTATCAATGGCACGAATGGCTATGATATTGCTTCCTTGTACGAGTAGAGATTTAGGAATCGTTATTTCTCTGGGCACATTAGAGAATCCTGCTCCTGCAAGTCCTCCAATCTTTTGTCCGTTAATATAGCTTGCGTCCATATCATCAATTGCCATGATTTTGAGAATATAATCAACTGTTGTATCATGAATAATGAACTCCTTTCTAAGCCACATCGCACCATCAAATTCACCTGTGCTTAGTTGGTCATATCTTCCAGGAAGTTCCATCGTATCCCAATATGAATCGTCAAAATCAGATTCAGCAGCTCTAATATCTGAGAAATCAATTTTTTGCCATTGTTCATCCGTATCAGGTATTTCATGGGTAGGCCATTGCTTAAACCAGTTCTCCGTGTTCTCAGTCAAATTTTTAAATTCAGGTTTATTAAAACTGTTTATGGTTTCATCAAAGTCTCCTAATTTTTCTAAGTAGCCTTTACTTGTCCAGGCTTCAGCAACGGTACCTCCCCAACTAGAATGAATTATTCCAATAGGTACCTTAAGTTCCTGTTGAAGCTTTCGGGCAAAAAAATAAGCGGTAGCACTGAAATCACCAACAGTTTTAGGAGATGCTGAAGTCCATTGACCCTCAATAAAATCTAACGGACTACCAGAAAGGTTCTTCTTTACCGTTAGCATTCTAATATCTGGATAATTAGCTTGTATTATTTCCTGTTTTGAATTAAGAATAGGGTCATTAGGCAGCCAGCCTTTTACGGGCATCTCCATATTGGATTGACCTGAAGCTAGCCAAACCTCACCAACCAATACGTCCTCTATTACAATAGTACTGTCTCTAGTTACAATTTTAATGGAGTAGGGGCCACCTGCATCAGGAGTGTTCAGTTTCATTTTCCAAATACCATTAGTATCTGCATTAGTTGAAATTTCCGCTCCCCAGCTACCAGAAAGGGTAAGTTGTTGTCCTGGCGTATATTCCCCCCAAAAATTTACTTCATGTTGTTGTTGAAGCACCATGTGATCCGAAAATAGCTCGGACATTTTTAATGTTTTTTTTTGTTTGGGTTGGCATGAAAAAGTGAGTATGGTAAGAAACGCAGGAATAAAATAAAGGTGTGTTTTCATGATTTTAGTTTATTGTAACGTTCTAAAATACGGCTACAGATTAAAATGAACTAATTTTCGGACTTACTCTTAGTCAAACTTTTCATTTTTAAAGTAAAATCCAGTAGATTTTACGACGCTATACATATACGTAAGGTTTTAAATTAAATACCAAAAGCCACATTACTTGTAGGTATTCTAAGGTAGTATTTTATACTAATTTTTGAATCTCATTACTAATCCAAAGTCCTTTCTCTCTTGATTTATCAAAACTAATCCATGATTTATTGTTGGTTATATTTGAGGTTTGCGCCCACCAAAACCCATCCTTTTTCTGTTTGCTTTTTAAAAATTTCTGAGCAATAAAACATCGACTATCACTAAGCAAATGGTTGGTATTCAGAAGTTTAAGAATTTCAATAATGTTTATTTTCCATGAAAAAGGATATGTAAGCTTTGTAATTTCTCTTGTTATTGGTTTATTGTCTGATAATCTTAGAAAAATTTTTTGATTTAAAATATAATCCAAACCATCATTCAATTTTACTTCAAGGTTGTAATCTGTTTGATAGTATTCTGAATGTTTGTAATCGCTCAATGCAATCATAGATTTTACTAACCCAATATAGCAAGGAGTATTTTTCATGCAACCGCCATATTTCTTTAATCCAGCCCATTCCCATTCACATTTTTCATCTCTTTTAACATTTTGATACTTTATAATCCAATGGATTCCTTTACGGATTTTTTCAGTATCGGAGTAATTTAATTTAATCAGAATGCTTGTAATCATGCTATTGTAACAAGCAAGTAAGTAATCATTCTTGCCATTCAATGAAAACCCATCTCCTGTATATGTTTTTTCGGCTAAAGTATTAGTCCATTCTGTAACCTTAGAATGGATGCTAGAAAATGGAATTTCGGATAATTGGGTCAGACGCCAGAGTAAATTGAGAACACTAAAATCAAAATCTGTTACTAGGCTTTTATATAGGACAGATGTATTTAAATATGTCTCTGCAGTTATAGTGCTTTTTATCTCATTATTATCAAATTTTATTTTTAATTCTAATGCCTTATCCATTTTTTGTTTTTCTATCAGATTACATTGAAATCACCTATTTTTAGTTTGTTATTATTACTGTCTAACTCTTCTCTGTAAAGCTATTTTTCACACTCTAACGCAACAAATACTACTATTTTTTAGTTAAGTCTAAGCTACAAATTTTAGTTCAAAATCCATTACTTCTTTAGGCGTTTTGTATTCTACTATTTTGTTTTTATTGAACAAGAATAGTCCTTAAAAACATAAATTATCAATTTTTTATGGACTGTTATTTTGTCTAGATGTGTTGCGTTAAGTTCTTGAGTACGCATTATTTTCCCTGTTTTCTGTATAGATTATCTGTAGCTTGCAATAGCTTTTTCTTTAGGCTTTCATCCAGTGTTGGGTGCGAATTGGTATAATCTTCGACCATAAGA
>NZ_JADGES010000057.1 GCF_016744255.1 Maribacter sp. | reverse complement strand
GCAAAAACACTTAAGACATCACTTCGTTTGGGTGCTTTAGTTAAATATCTCTCCGCTGTACTTAAAATAAACCCTACTTCTTCTTCTAACGCTACAGGCTCTAATGACTCTTTCTCTATAGGAGTATCGGTTGTTCCCACGATAACTTTATCATGCCACGGCACTAAAAACAGCACTCTACCATCATCTGTCTTAGGAATCGTAATGGCATCATCATCTGGTAAAAATGATTTATCCAAAACCAAATGCACTCCTTGACTAGGTGCTATAGTTTTCTCTGCTCCAGGAGAATCCATTCTTAAAACATCATCTGCAAAAACACCAGTAGCATTTACTACTTGCTTCCCTTTTATTTCATATTTCTTCCCTGTTTCTTCATCCGTAAATGCAACTCCATTCAATTTGCCCTTATCATCTTTGAGCATACTGGTAACATTACAATAGTTTAAAATAACAGCACCCAAATCGGATGCACTTTGCAAAGTGTTAATTGCCATACGGGTATCATCAAACTGCCCATCATAATATACTACCCCTGCTGATATTTTCTTAGGGTTGATTGTAGAGATACGCTTTAATGTTTTGGCCTTAGAAATTCTTCTAGACCTTCCCAAACTCAATTTTCCCGCTAACAAATCGTAGAACGTCAACCCAACTGTATAGAGAATTTCGTCATATAAACCATGAGTAGGTATAATAAAAGATTGGCTTTTTACTAAATGAGGTGCGTTTTGAGTCATCAAGCCTCTTTCCACAACAGCCTCCCTAACTAATCCTATATCTCCTTGTGCTAAATATCTAATTCCACCATGCATTAGCTTAGTGGATTTACTTGATGTAGATTTAGTGAAATCGGATTTTTCCAGAAGAATAACAGAATAACCCCTAGCAGATGCCTCCAAAGCTATTCCTATTCCTGTTGCACCACCACCAATTACAACAAAATCAAATTCCTTAGAATCATCACCAATTTGCGCAATCATTTCTTCTCTTTTCATGACAGATAATTTTTGTTTAACTTTTTACAAAACTTTCGACTAAATAATAATACGAAATTTACTGAAAGACATCGAAAGTTTCCGAAAGTTTCCGAAAGTTACTATTTTTTTATTTATCCTTATCATGATAAATATCACATTTTTCTTTTTTATATATAAAAAAACAAAAAATCAAAAGATAAAAACCCTCATTTACCCTTATTTTATTACAAACCCAACGATATTCTTATAAATCGAAAAAAAACAAGAAAAATTAACATAAATATGATAAAGCCGCTAAAATAGAAGACTATTAATTTCAAATTCAAAATAGAAAAACATATTTTTGCTTATAAATAAATAACTAATGACATTAAATATTGTTGATCGTCACAAGCTAATTTTAAAGAAATTAGAAGAAAATGGTTATGTTACCGTAAACGACTTGAGTCGAGAGTTTGATGTTTCATTAGTAACAATTCGAAAGGATCTAAAACTATTAGAAGAAAGAAAATTACTATTTAGATCACACGGAAGAGCAATTCCTCTAAATCCTTATATAAAAGAACACAATGTCAACATTAAGGAAAAATTATATCCGCAAGAAAAAAACAGAATTGCGATTGCAGCAGGAGAAGCTTTAGAACCCCATGATTGTATCATTATAGCATCTGGCACATCTGTTATAGAATTTGCAAGACATATAAAGCCCGTTGAAGGTTTAACCGTACTAGCAGCTTCCTTAAATACCGCTCTAATTTTATCTAAAAACCCCAGCATAGATGTAATGCAACTAGGAGGAATGGTACGACATAGCTCTTCTTCTGTTGTTGGCCCTATTAGCGAAAAAATGTTGTCTGAATTTACGTTTACTAAACTATTCTTAGGTGTCGATGGTATTGATATTGATTTTGGACTAACAACAACGAACTCTATGGAGGCTTCTTTGAATAAAGCGATGATCAAAGCTGCTCAAAAAATTATAATCTTAGCCGATTCCTCTAAGTTTGGGAAAAAAGGATTTGGAAGAATTTGCGGACTGGAAGATGTGGATCAAATAATAACAGACAAAGGCATTGACGAAAAAACAAAGAATAGCTTATTAGAACAAGGTATAAACGTAACTATAGTATAAAGCCCTTTTACAACAGAAAAATCTCTTAAAACAAAGGATTTTAAACTTCTGACCCTTCTAGCAACATCGCTCAATAGATAATCTCATTTATCCTTTTATTTAACTCTTCGATACAATTCCGAAGTATCTAAAAATTCGGAAAGAACAATCTTACCGTCTCCATAAAAATATGTTTTAGAAGACCCTGTTGAAGTAAGTTCTAAACTTTCCTGCGCGCTTACTTTAGCTGTTGAAGATTCTCTTAACACAGCCACAACCTCCGTTGCTTGAAACTTTTCTGCTTTTAAATTAGCTTTCCCATTTAAGTCAATAGACAAACGATTGGTTACACCGTCTACTTTTGCCGAAGAATTTCCATGCATATCGATAGCCACAGAGCTACTCGTAGCATACAATCGTACATCTATGCGATCTTTTAAGGTAACCAACAAGGAATCTGTATCTACATTAAATTCACCCGTACTACTGCCTTCCATATTCACATGTACGATAGGAGCATTTGCGTTAAGTTGTAACTTGGCAGACTCATACATATTTATAAATAGCTCGTCTGAATTAACAACATCTTTCATTCGAATTCTACCTTCGTTTATGGTTATCGAATTCAACTTTTGATAATTAATGGTTATCTCCAACTTCTTTTTACTTGTTATTTTATAAAAAGAACTAATATGCAATGTGCTATCTACGACTTTAAATTTAAGCACATCAATTAAGTTATCATCTACATTTAAGACATACCCTTCTTGACCTGTGTTTTGAATATTAATATCTAAACCATCCTTAAGTTCAATCGCAGAAAAGGCTGGTAATTCTTGTACTACTTCAATAACATTCTTATTTCCTTTTATTTTCGGTTTTCTCTGTCCTTGTAATTGCGCACAAAATACAAAGAGAAGCATTAAAACTATTCTTTTCATTATTGTCAAATTAATTCAGTTAATGGTATTCTAACTTACAAAATATATTGCAGAAAGATCCTATTATATTTTGAAGTAGTATCAAAAAAAATGCCCAACTTTTTAAGTTGGGCATTTTTTTATTTTCTAAACATCAATTAATGATGCATTTCTTCTTCACCATCTTGTAAGGCTACGGTTTGTGGAATATAATCCTGTCCAGGAATAACATATTCGCCATTTGCATCTACCTTACTATAATCATAAGCCCAACGATGAACTTCTGGAATTGGACCATGCCAGTTACCATGAAAATGCTCATGTGGAGTTGTCCATTCTAGTGTATTAGATTTCCAAGGATTTAAAGAACCTTTCTTTCCATAAAATATACTACTGATAAAATTGTATAAAAATACTAATTGTGCTGCTGCTGCAATAATAGCAAATACAGTCATTAATACTTGTACATCAGTCAATTCATCGAACATAGGAAAAGCAGTATTTTCATAATATCTTCTTGGCACACCTGCCATACCTACAAAGTGCATTGGAAAAAACACACCATAAGCACAAACTGCAGTTATCCAAAAGTGAATATATCCTAAATTCTTATTCATCATTTTACCTTCAAACATTTTAGGGAACCAATGATACACACCAGCAAATAAACCGTACAATGCTGATATACCCATTACCAAGTGAAAGTGAGCTATTACAAAATACGTATCGTGAACGTTTATATCTAATGTACTATCTCCTAAAACAATACCTGTTAATCCGCCAGTAATGAAAGTAGAAACCAAACCTATAGAAAATAACATAGCTGGATTGAGCTGTAAGTTACCTTTCCAAAGCGTAGTTATATAATTAAAAGATTTTACTGCAGAAGGTATTGCAATCAATAGAGTTGTAAATGTAAATACAGACCCTAAGAATGGATTCATTCCAGATATAAACATGTGGTGCCCCCAAACGATAGTAGATAAGAAAGCAATTGCAATAATAGATGCAATCATAGCTCTATATCCAAAAATAGGCTTACGAGCATTGGTAGACATTACTTCTGAAGTAATACCTAATGCTGGCAATAATACAATATATACTTCTGGGTGGCCTAAAAACCAAAACAAATGTTCATATAAAACTGGCGAACCTCCTTGGTAATGTAACACTTCACCTTGAATAAAAATATCGGATAAAAAAAATGACGTTCCGAAACTTCTATCCATTATCAACAACAAAGCTGCAGACAATAATACAGGAAAACTAACTACACCAATAATTGCAGTTACAAAGAAAGCCCATATAGTTAAAGGCAATCTTGTCATTGACATTCCTTTTGTTCTTAAGTTAATTACCGTTACGATATAATTTAAAGACCCTAACAAAGAAGACGCAATGAATATAGCCATTGAAACCAACCATAATGTCATACCCATTCCAGAACCTGGTTGAGCCATAGGTAAAGCACTTAAAGGCGGGTAAATAGTCCAACCAGCAGCTGCAGGCCCAGCCTCAACGAACAAAGAACACAACATGATTACACTAGACAAAAAGAATAACCAATAAGACACCATATTTAAAAAACCAGATGCCATATCCCTTGCCCCAATTTGCAATGGAATTAATAAGTTACTGAAAGTACCACTTAAACCTGCCGTTAATACAAAGAATACCATGATAGTTCCATGAATAGTAACTAATGCTAAATAAATATCGGCATCCATTACTCCTCCTGGCGCCCATTTTCCAAGTACGGCTTCGAAAATAGGAAAAGACTCTCCTGGCCATGCTAATTGCATTCTAAATAATATAGACATTGCAATACCAATAGTACCCATAATTAAACCAGTAATTAAATACTGCTTTGAAATCATCTTATGATCGGTACTAAATATATATTTTGTTACAAAGGTTTCTTTGTGATGATGTCCATGATCATCATCGTGACCTTCTACCTGTGCATGTGCTGTTGCTGACATAATCGAACTAGTTTTTTATTAAGTTGAAGTTTTACTTTAATTATTGTACAGATGCTACTGTTTGCTTAAAAGTTTGTTGCCCTTTAAGCCACTCATTATACTCTTCTTCTGTTTCTACAATAATTTTCATCTGCATATTGTAATGCGATTTTCCACAAATCTTATTACAAAGTAAAATGTAGTCAAACTCCCAAGGATCCGAATTCTCTTCCCCTTTAGCAGCTCTCTTTGCTCTTATAGCATTAGTTCTTTTAACCTTATCTACAACATCTGGATCTAGTCTCATCTCGGCAGTTGTAGTAATTGGAGTAAAAGAGAATTCTGTAATCATTCCTGGAACACAATTCATTTGCGCTCTAAAATGAGGCATATAAGCAGAGTGTAATACGTCTTGCGAGCGCATTTTAAAATTAACCTTTCTTCCTACAGGTAAATGCAATTCTTTAACTAAAATATCATCAGCTCCATAGCTATCAGATTCATCTAAACCTAAAATATTAGCATTATCAATATCAATCATTCTAACATTAGCACCACCAAGAACATTATCGGCACCAGCATATCTGGCCGTCCAATTAAATTGTTGTGCATATAATTCTACAATAATAGGATCATCTTCATCATTTATATCCATGATTTCTGTCCAAGTATAAAGACCCCAAAGTATTAAACCCGCCAAAACAATCACAGGAATAATAGTCCATATAAACTCTAACTTGTCATTATCCGCATAGAATAATGCTTTATTTCCTTTTTTACCTCTATACTTATACCCAAAATAGTGCAATAACGCCTGGGTAAGCGTTTGTACTATAAAGATAATCACAAAGGAAACCAACATTAAAGAATCATATTCTGCTCCGTGTGCAGAGCCTGCTGTTGGTAATAAAACCTTAGTATACTTCCAAAAACTAAATATGGTTATACCATAAATAAAAATAAGAAAGGCAAATAGGAGATAACCGTTATACTTGTTATCCTCATCGTTTGCAACTTGTGAATCTTCCGTTTTAAGCTGAGATAATTCAAAGATTTTAGTCATTTGCCAAATAGCAACGGCAACTAAAACTAATACAGCTAAAGTCAATAGTGTAGTCATTGTATGATTTATAATTATAGCTTACTAATAATGAAAATGTCTACTCTCCTCAATAAAAGGATTTCGTTTTGGTTGTAATGGTGCTTTGCTCAATGCTCTAAATACCCAGAAGATAAATAAACCTGCAAAAAACAATACCGCTCCAATTTCTGGAATACCTATAAACCATTGATTACCAACTGTTGAAGGCATAATCATATTAAAGATATCCAAATAGTGGCCAGCTAATATAACAACACCAGACATAATAACAAACCAATTAACTCTTTTAAAATCACTATTCATTAATAGCAATAAAGGAAATACGAAGTTCATAACAATCATTCCAAAGAAAGGAAGTTTATAATCTCGTATACGTGTTATATAATATGTAACCTCTTCTGGGATGTCTGAGTACCAAATTAACATAAATTGCGAGAACCATAAATAGGTCCAAAAAACGCTAATACCAAACATGAATTTTGCTAAATCATGAATATGACTATCATTTACATCTGTTAAATGCCCTTTAGACTTTAAATAAATAGTCACCATAGCAATAACAGTAATACCTGAAACAAACATACTAGCAAATACGTACCATCCAAATAAGGTACTAAACCAATGCGGATCCACACTCATAATCCAATCCCATGACATCATTGATTCTGAAATAAGATAAAAAACTAAGAACGCAGCCGAAATTCTAAAGTTCAATTTAAAATTAGAATCATCAGTAGATTCATCTTGTCTTAAAGAAAGCTTTCTAGAATATTCTCTATACAATATCCATCCTCCTAAAAATATAGCTGCTCTTATTAAGAAGAATGTTGGGTTTAAGAAACCTTTTTTTCCTTGTAATAAATGATCATTTGCAACAACATCAGTATCCATCCAAACAAATAAATGGTTCATGTGCAATACAGACATTACTAAAATCACAAATACAATAATACCCCCTGGCACTAAATAAGACGTAATTGCCTCCATTACTCTAAACAGTAAAGGTGACCAGCCAGCTTGCGCCGCCCTTTGAATAGCATAAAAAGCTAACACCCCTAAGGATATCATCATAAAAAAGAATGCCGCTACATATAATGCAGCCCAAGGTTTGTTTTGTAATTGATGTAACAAATGCTCATCATGAGAAGAGTCATGTGAAGCCTCGTGCCCATGAGCCTCTTCAGCCACATGTTCTCCATGTTCATTAGCATCTGATTCTACAGCATGTGCATCTCCATGACCATTACTCTGACTAGCTACAATAGCTTTCGCCTCTTCAACAGTTCCTGGAGCGGATAAAAACCCAACACCAATACCTAATAATCCAACCGCCATCAATATGAAGGAAGCAATTTTTAATTTATTTGAAAACGTGTACATATCTTATTATCTATGTATTATTTTATTAAATCTTGTTTCAATGTCATTACATACTCAGAAACTTGCCACATTTCTTTTGTATTCATTTGGGATGCATAAGAACCCATAGAATTTAATCCATATTGTATGGTATGGAAAGTAGTTCCTACCGTTACGTTTCTTGCTGCATCGGCATAGCTAGGCACACCTAAAATCTTTTCTCTTTTCACCAAATTTCCTTGTCCCTTGCCTTTATTACCATGACAAATTCCACAATAAATGGTATACAATTCTTTTCCTTCAGCCAAGTTAACTTGCGATTGTAAAGAGTCTAATGGACTAGGATTTAATCTTGCAATTTCTTTACCTTCTAAAGTATTCTCAATACCATAAGGAATCCAACCTCTAGAAATAGTATTCTCTACTGGTTTTCTAGCTTCCATTCCATTAGGCATAAATTCAATTTGACCATAAGTCTCATAGCCAACAGACTCATACATGTTTGGCATATATTGATAATTAGGCCTACTCTTATCAGCACATGATGCAACTAAAAGCACCATTCCTAATACAATTACTATGTTTCTAAAACTGTTCATATTTAATGACTGTTTTTTTCTGATATATTTATTTCTACTGCTCCTGTATTTGCTAACAACTCTTTTAATTCATTTTCGTTATTATGAATTTCAATTTCCATTAAAAAATGGTCATCTGTTGTTCTAACATCTGGATTCTCTGCTTTTTTAAATGGCCACAATCTACTTCTAAGGTAAAAAGTTATCACCATTAAATGCGCTGCAAAAAATACGGTAAGTTCAAACATAATAGGCACAAAAGCAGGCATATTTTCTATATAACTAAAGCTTGGTTTTCCTCCAATATCTTGAGGCCAATCTTCTATCATTATATAATTCATCATAGTAACCGCAACAGCAAGACCAATACACCCATAAATAAATGCTGTAATAGCTAATCTTGTTGGGGCTAAGCCCATTGCTTTGTCTAACCCGTGTACAGGAAAAGGACAATACACTTCATCTATATGATGTTTTGCCGCTTTTACTTTCTTAACAGCAAGCATAAGCACATCATCATCATCGTAATAAGCATGTAAAACTTTAGACGCCATATCTATTTATTTGAATTTAATTTATTGGCTTGACCAGCCCAATCATCTCTCTGTGCACGACCAGGAAAAGAACCTGTAATAGAATCTAACAAATCATACTCCTTTTCTGTCATTTTACTAACTTGAGCAAAAGTGTGAATTCCTATCTCGTTTAGGGTAACTTCCATTTTTGGACCAATCCCTTTTACCTTTTTAAGATCATCAGCAGTATCTGTATCTGCATTAAAAACTCCAATAGTATCAAACAAGGCAGAAACTTCCTTGTCATCTATGTCTATAGTCTTTTCTTCTTCTTTTACAGTCTCCACTATTTCAGTTACACCATTAATCTGATATAATGGCTTCCCTGCATCTCTTAACTTCTTGTACTTATCACCAGAAGCCTTTAATATAGACTTAACCTCTGCCTGTGCAATTACAGGAAATGTTCTAGCATACAACAAGAACAACACAAAGAAGAATCCAATTGTCCCTATAAATATCCCTATATCAACAAAAGTAGGAGAGAACATAGACCAAGATGATGGCAAATAATCACGATGTAGCGAAGTAACAATAATTACAAAACGCTCGAACCACATCCCTATGTTTACAACAATAGAGATAAAGAAAGAAAACATAATACTTGTTCTTAATTTCTTAAACCACATAAATTGTGGAGAAAACACATTACAAGTCATCATAGACCAGTAAGCCCACCAATAAGGCCCTGTTGCTCTGTTTAAGAAAGCATACTGCTCGTATTCTACACCAGAATACCAAGCCATAAACAATTCTGTAATATATGCACAACCCACAATGGAACCTGTTAACATTATTACTATGTTCATCAACTCAATATGTTGTACTGTAATATAAGATTCTAAATGACACACTTTTCTCATAATAATCAATAGTGTGTTCACCATTGCAAATCCAGAGAAAATTGCTCCTGCCACAAAATATGGAGGAAATATAGTTGTATGCCATCCAGGTATTACCGAAGTAGCAAAATCAAAAGATACAATTGTATGTACAGAAAGTACCAATGGCGTAGCTAAACCAGCTAATACCAAAGAAACTTCTTCAAAACGTTGCCAATCTTTAGCACGACCACTCCAACCAAAACTTAATAAGCCGTATATTTTTTTCTGAAAAGGAAGAACTGCTCTATCTCTTAACATAGCAAAATCTGGTAATAAACCCGTCCACCAGAAAACCAGTGATACAGATAAATAGGTAGAAATTGCAAATACATCCCAAAGTAAAGGGGAATTAAAGTTTACCCACAAAGAACCAAACTGATTAGGTATGGGTAAAACCCAGTACGCTAACCAAGGACGCCCCATGTGTATGATAGGGAATAAACCTGCTTGAATTACAGAAAATATTGTCATAGCCTCTGCAGAACGGTTAATTGCCATTCTCCATTTTTGTCTAAACAATAATAATACAGCAGAAATTAAGGTCCCTGCATGACCAATACCTACCCACCAAACAAAGTTGGTAATATCCCAGGCCCAGTTTACCGTTTTATTAAGACCCCAAGTCCCAATACCCGTTGATACAGTATAAATTATACAACCCATTCCCCAAAGGAATGCTACCATTGCAATGGAAAAAACAATCCACCAATGCTTATTGGCTCTCCCTTCTACCGGAGCGGCAATATCAACTGTTACATCGTGGTAGCCTTTATCTCCAATTACTAGGGCTTTTCGTATAGGTGCTTCGTAATGCGACGCCATAGACTTTTATTATAGTTACTTTCTTATTATTTTTTTATGCTTCGTTTGTATTTCTTACCTGTACATGGTAAAAAACATTTGGCTTAGTTCCCACGTGTTCTAATAAATGATACATACGGTCACTTTCTTTTAAATGAGCCACCTTACTTTCTTTATCATTAACATCGCCAAAAACAATTGCCCCATCTCCACATGCAGAAGAACAAGCTGTTTGGAATTCACCATCTTCAATAACTCGACCATCTCTTTTAGCATCTAGAATGGTTTTTTGTGTTTTCTGAATACACATAGAACACTTCTCTATAACCCCTCTTGAACGTACATTTACATCCGGATTAAGAACCATTTTACCTAAATCATTATTCATATGATAATCGAACTCGTCATTATTATTATATAAGAACCAGTTAAATCTACGAACTTTATAAGGACAGTTGTTTGCACAATATCTTGTACCCACACACCTGTTATATGCCATTTGATTCTGACCTTGACGACCATGTGATGTTGCCGCAACAGGGCAAACAGTCTCACAAGGAGCATGATTACAATGCTGACACATTACTGGCTGAAAAGCTACTTGAGGATTAGCAGAAGGATCTTCCAACTCTCCAAATCCACTCAAAGAACCTTTATCTCCCCACAAACCATCAAACTCTTCCTTCTTGGTATCATCCGCTTCAAAACTTTCTTCGGAAGAATAATATCTATCAATACGCAACCAATGCATGTCCCTAGACATACGAACTTCAGCTTTACCAACAACAGGAACATTATTCTCTGCATGGCAAGCAATAACACAAGCACCACAACCGGTACACGCATTTAAGTCGACTGACATATTAAAGTGATGCCCAATAGTTCTATCAAAACTCTCCCATAAATCTACAGATGTAGCCGGCACCTCTTGGTGATCCAAAGAAACCATAGGCTGAGGATTCCACTCTTTATGGTTTTTAGTATTAAAAATTTCTAAAGTAGTCTCTTTAATAATATCCCCTCTACCCATAAGTGTCTTATGCAATTGCACACAAGCAAACTCATGATTCCCAGCAGATTTTTCTATAGATACAGATTGTATATTACTAAATCCTTGATACAAAGCAAAAGCATTAACCCCTGTTTGCATATCTTCTTTTAGACCCACTTTTTTACCATAACCCAAAGAAAGACCAATAGAATTTTTAGCCTGACCTGGTTGCACCACAACTGGCACTTTATCAACAACTACACCATTAACAGTAAGTTTAGCATAGCTACCATCCATTCCTCCATTTGCAACATTATGATTTTCTAAACCTAATGCTTCAGCATCTGCTTTAGAAACAGTAACATAATTATCCCAAGTCACCCTAGTGATAGGATCTGGAAACTCTTGTAACCAAGGATTACTAGCCTGCTGACCATCTCCCATTCCTGTTTTAGAATATAATGTCAACTCAAATCCACCTTCATTAGTAGCGTTTGACAAACTTCTTACAGCTGAACTCACAGACAACATATCCGCTTGTAGCTCTTCTTCTGTTTTAACAGCAACAGAAACAACCTCTTGCAAAGCTTCATCTTTAACAACAAAGACACCATCATGCAAAGCTACATTCCAATCCGAACCATTCAATACAGAAGCAGTCCAAGTTTCCTTTACAAAATCATAATACGTAGCCTCACTACCCATCCAGCTCAATAAAGAAGATTGAAACTGACGCGTATCAAACAATTCTTTTATTGCTGGCTGTATTAGACTATAATATCCTTTCTTAATTTCAACATCACCCCAAGATTCCAAGTAATGATTAGAAGCAGCCGTATAAGTAGCAACTTCTGTAGTCTCATTCCAGTTTGTTGCATAAGCAACAGAAATATCTACTTTCTCGACACCAGTTTTAAAATCAGCAGAATTCGGCAAAGTATACACAGGATTAACCCCATCCATAACCAAAACACCAACTTTACCAGCATTCATATCCGCAATTAATTTATTAACCGCTTTTACATTACCTTGTCTTATATATCTAGGAGCCGCCGCATCATAAGCAACACTACCTAACATTTCATTTATAGCAAGAACTACAGATTGAGCATTCTCGTCATCTAGCCCAGTCACAACAACGGAACCTTTTTTATTCTTATTTATTAATGCAGCCGCTCTACCAACAGCCTCTTCTGCATATGCAGGAATTTCCCCAGCAACAGAACCTCCAGAAAGCTTAGCATACAACTTAGCTAATGCTATTTTTTGTTGCGTCGGAGTTAAAGTAATACGCTTATCGGCATTTGCACCCGCCAAAGACATATTAGCCTCAAACTGCACATGCTTAGACATTTTTCCATTTTTCGGAACACGTCCTTTAGAATAACCACTACTGTATCCACCCCCTTGCCAGTCACCAATAATATCAGCACCAAAAGAAACTATTAAATCTGCTTTTTCAAAATCGTAATCCGCCAAAGCTCTTTTTCCATACTTGTTTTCAAAAGCATTTAAAGCCGCGTCTTGCGATATAGCATCATAAACTACATGATTAATATTTGGATTAACCACCTTATACTGTTCGATTAATCTTGCTGTAGATGGACTAGCATAAGATTGCGTCAAAAACACAACCTGCTTACTCGTATCCTTTAATGCCTCTATTTTAGACTTAACATCCGCATCTAAAACACTCCACTCAACAGCTTCGCCAGCCTTAGAAGCCCCTTGCAACCTTGTACTATCATATAAAGACAAAACAGAAGCCTGTACTCTTGCATTTGCAAAACCACCAACCTTAGCATCCGTATTATTCTCCACCTTAATAGGCCTTCCCTCCCTAGTCTTTATTAAAACACTAGCAAAATCAAAACCATTCGCAATAGTAGTAGCATAATAATTAGCTACTCCAGGAACAATATTCTCTGGCTGCACAACATAAGGAATAGTCTTAACCACAGGACCTTCACATGCCGCTAAAGAAGCAGCAGCTGTACTAAAACCAACGTATTTTAAGAAATCTCTTCTATTTGTATTAGATTCCGATAAGTTCTCCTTATCCCCTAAAAACTCATCAACAGGAATTTCTTCAACAAATTCGTTCTGTTTTAGCGTCTCAACAATGGAATCGTTAGGATTTAGCTCCGCTTCGTTTTTCCAGTATTTTTTGTTTGATGCCATACTTAATATATGTAATTAGCTTCTTTTAATTAAAATTAATAGTGACATTTTCCACATTCCAAACCACCCATCTGAGCAGCAGTAAGCTTATCTACACCATATTTTTTAGAAAGTTCAGTGTGTATTTTTTCGTAATACGCATTGCCTTCAACTTTAACATTTGTTTCCCTGTGACAGTTAACACACCATCCCATTGTTAATGGAGAGTACTGGTACATAATTTCCATTTCCTCTACTGGACCATGACAAGTCTGACACTCTATCCCCGCAACAGACACATGCTGTGAGTGATTAAAATACGCAAAATCAGGAAGATTATGAATACGAACCCATTCTACTGGCTCACTTTCTCCTGTGTAACCTTGATTCTCTTCATCCCACCCAACAGCTTTATACAGCTTTTTAATTTCACCTGTATAAAACTCATTAGTATAACCATTCTCTAAATCTTCCTTAGAAGGCCCTTCAGCATTACCTTTATACTCATAAATTGACTTATGACAATTCATACAAACATTTAAAGCCGGAACACCAGAAGTCTTAGAAACGCGAGCAGAAGAGTGACAATATTTACACTCCACTTTATTATCTCCAGCATGCACTTTATGAGAAAAATGTATTGGCTGTATTGGAGCATACCCTTGATCAACACCTACCTGCATCATCCATCCATAAGCAAAGTAAGCACTTCCCAATAACATAAAAATAACAGTCACCAAAACCAAAAATTGATTCTGAGCAAAAGCCTTCCATATAGGCAATCTTTTTTCTGCGTTATCCTTCTCTAAGGAAACACCATTAGCCTCCGCTACACGCCTTAAAGTCTTATTAACCAAGAACAACATCATAACCAAAAGACCAAAAACACAAGTTAATGCCCCCAAAATTATTTCATTAGAAATTCCTGAAGAACCACCTCCCGACGCTGCAACAGCATTATCTGCAACTGCAACAACCGGAACCGCTGGCGGTTCAGCCGTATAAGCCAATATATTATCAATATCTGCATTGGACAAAGTAGGAAAAGCCGTCATAGCCGCTTCACTATACTCTGCATACACCTTATTAGCATACGCATCCCCAGACTTAATAAGTCCAGAGCTGTTTTTAATCCAAGAATACAACCACTCCCTATCCAACCCTTCGTTCTCCGCAAGACGCTCTTCTACTTTTTCCAAAGCAGGACCAGTCATTTTACGAGTTAAAGAGTGACAAGCTGCACAATTTTGATTAAACAACGCTTTTCCTTTTGCAGCATCGCCACTAGATGCACTTGCACCATCTTGAGCTAAAGCTGAAACGGAAAAAAGCAAGAAAAGCACCACGCTAATGTTTAGTACTTTAAAAATCTGATTGCGGTTTATAACCTTTTTCATATAATAGAATGTTTCAATCGAAATTTATGGCATGATATTAGTCATTTGTTATTTAAAAATAACCACACCCCTACCTGAATTGATCGCAAAAATACAACATAGACTTTATTTTGAAAATGTTAAGGTATCTATAATTTGTAATTTATAACAATTCTAAATAAATCAAAAAAACACAGAAATGACTTTTAAAATTTACATTTGCACAGCTCTAAATTTTATAAACGCAACAAGATGAAAACATTACTAACAATAACTGTATTCGTAGCATTTACTACTTTTATCCATGCTCAAGACGGACAAGTAACTATAAGTCAGGACGATAAAATTGTTAAACTATTGGACATATACAAATCCGCATCAAACAATTCTAATTATTATAGGATACAGGTGGGATTTGGCTCTTACGCCAAGGCTCAGAGAATCAAATCTAATGTTGAAGTTGATTTTCCCAACCTAGTATCTAAAATTGATTTCGACTCCCCTACCTATCGAGTACGACTAGGACGCTTTAAGTCGAAATTAGATGCCGAACGGAAGTTTAAAGAAGTTCGAAAAAAATACTCAGAAGCGATATTACTAAAACCAAAAAAATCGACCAAATAGGTCGATTTTTTTTTATTCAATTATTTAAGGCCTAAAGTTTATTTCAACTTTTTCTTCACTGCAACTTCCTGGAAAGCCTCTATTACATCACCTTCTTTAATATCATTGTAGTTCTTTATCTGCAATCCACAATCATATCCTTTAGCCACTTCTTTTGCATCATCTTTAAATCGTTTTAAAGAAGCAAATTCACCTGTATAAATTACAACTCCATCTCGAATTAATCTAATATTAGAGTTTCTAAAGATTTTACCAGTAGTAACCATACAACCAGCAATAGTTCCAATTTTAGAAATTTTAAATGTCTCCCGTATTTCCGCAGTTCCATTAATTTCTTCCTTCATCTCTGGAGAAAGCATTCCCTCCATTGCATCTTTAAGATCATTAATCGCCGCATAAATAATAGAATACATTCTGATATCTATTTCTTCTTTTTCTGCTACTGCTCTAGCATTACCCATTGGACGAACATTAAACCCAATAATCACGGCATCTGAAGCCGAAGCTAACAATACATCTGATTCCGTAATTGGACCAACACCCTTATGAATGATATTAACCTGAATCTCTTCTGTTGATAATTTCTGGAATGAATCTGTAAGAGCCTCAACCGAACCATCCACATCACCCTTAAGGATAATATTAAGTTCTTTAAAGTCTCCTAACGCAATTCTTCTTCCTATTTCATCTAAAGTAATATGCCTCTGCGTTCTCACGGATTGCTCGCGCTGTAATTGAGAACGTCTAGTAGCAATTTGCTTAGCCTCACGCTCATCTTCTAAGACATTAAACTTATCCCCTGCCTGAGGAGCTCCATCTAATCCTAAAATTGAAATTGGGGTCGAAGGACCTGCCTCCATAACACTCTTTCCTCTTTCATCATGCATTGCCTTAATCTTACCACTAGTGGTACCCGCCAATACATAGTCTCCTATTTTTAAAGTACCCGCCTGAACTAATACCGTAGAAACATATCCTTTTCCTTTATCTAAAAAGGCTTCTACCACAGTACCTATTGCCGCTTTCTCAGGGTTAGCTTTTAACTCTAACAATTCAGCCTCTAATAATACTTTCTCTAAAAGTTCTTTTACACCATCGCCTGTTTTTGCCGAAATATCATGGGATTGAATTTTACCACCCCAATCTTCTACCAACAAATTCATTTGAGCAAGACCTTCTTTAATTTTATCCGGATTAGCCGTAGGCCTATCTATCTTATTAATTGCAAATACAATTGGCACACCAGCTGCCTGAGCATGACTAATTGCTTCTTTAGTTTGCGGCATTATATCATCATCCGCAGCAACTACAATAATAGCAATATCTGTTACCTGAGCACCTCTAGCACGCATTGCCGTAAAGGCCTCGTGACCTGGCGTATCTAAGAATGCTATTTTCTGGCCATCTTCCAATGTTACACCATAAGCACCAATATGCTGTGTAATTCCACCGCTTTCTCCAGCGATTACATTTTCTTGACGGATATTATCTAATAAAGAAGTTTTACCGTGATCCACATGCCCCATTACAGTAACAATAGGAGCCCTAGACTTTAAATCTTCTGGAGCATCTTCCTCTTCTACAATACTCTCTTCAATATCAGCAGTAATAAACTCCACTTCATAACCAAATTCAGACGCAACAATAGACAATGTCTCTGCATCCAACCTTTGATTCATAGTAACCATGATACCTAATGACATACAAGCAGAAATAATTTCTGTCGTACCCACTTCCATCATAGTAGCCACTTCACTTGCTGTAACAAATTCAGTAACTTTAAGAATCTTACTTTCTAATTCTTGTTTCTCTAAATCTTTCTCCGTTTGTTGACGGTGCGTATCTCTCTTATCTCTTCTATACTTAGCACCTTTACCTTTTTTAGATTTACCCTGAAGTTTCTCTAAGGTTTCACGCACTTGCTTTTGAACATCTTCCTCTGTAGGCTCTACTTTAGCTACTTGACCAAAAGGTTTTCTTCCTTTACCAGCTGCATTATTTCCTCTAGGACCAGTTCCTCTAGCACCAGGTCTTGCTTGTGGACGACCAACACCTGAACCACTAGCATTATTACTAACTATTCTTCTTCTACGTTTCTTTTTATCTGCACCCGCATTAGAATCCTTAGCCTCCTCTTTCTTCTTTTTAGGCTTTTGAAATTTAGATAAATCTATTTTTGCACCCGTAATTTTAGGCCCTGTTAACTTTTTATACTGTGTAGTTAAAGTTTCATTTTCAGGAGCTTTAACCTCTTCTCCTTCCGAAGTTTCCGGCTTTTTTTCCTCCACCTTTTCAACTACCGGAGCCTCAGCAACCTTCTTCTCTTCTTTAAGTTCTGGCTTTTTCTCTTCTTTAACTTCTGGCTTCTTCTCTACTTTTACCTCTTCAACCTTAGCTTCTTTTTTAACCTCAACAACAGGAACCTCTTCTACTTTCTTTTCCTCAACAACAGGTACTGTCTTCTCAACAACGATTTCCGCTTTAGGCTCTGGCGCTTTTTCCTCTGCTACTGGCTTAATAATTTCAGCTCCTTTTTTCTTCGGATTTAGATCTATCTTACCAACAGTCTTTGGACCAGCTAATTCTACCTTAGCTTTAATAATACGCTCCGAAGCATTTCTTTTCTCCCTAACAAGCCTTCTTTCTTCTTGTTCTTGTTCTAACTGAACACGAATTGCCTCTTTCTCTTTTCTTTTCTCTTCTCCAACCTCTTTAGACGCAACTTTTTTACTCATATCCGTCTGGAATTCATCCAAAAGGACTTGGTAAACTTCATCAGATATCTTAGTCGTAGGCCTTGCCTCCACTGAATGACCTTTTGTACCAAGGTAATCCACTGCCCTATCCAATGAAATATTAAGCTCACGAAGAACTTTATTAAGTCTTATTTTTGCATTGTCTGCCATAAATACTGATTCCCGTTCTTAAAAATTACTGCTAATATATAGTTAATCTTCTAATTCTTCTTTTAGAATTCGAACAACTTCTACAATTGTTTCTTCTTCTAAATCAGTTCTTTTAACTAGATCACTAACATCTTGTTCTAAAACACTTCTTGCAGTGTCCATACCAATCTTCTTGAATTCTTCAATAATCCAAGCATCGATCTCATCTTTAAATTCCGCTAACTCAACATCTTCTTCGACACCTTCGCGGAATACATCTATCTCATAACCAGTCAACTGACCAGCTAAACGAATATTATGACCACCCCTACCAATTGCCTTAGAAACCTCTTCTGGCCTTAGATAAACTTGAGCTGTCATTTTCTCATCATTAAGCTTCACTGAAGATACTCTTGCAGGACTCAATGCTCTTGTTACCAATAATTGTGGATTACTCGTCCAATTGATAACATCTATATTTTCATTACCTAATTCTCTTACTATACCATGAATACGAGAACCTTTCATCCCCACACATGCTCCTACTGGATCAATACGATCATCATAAGAATCTACAGCAACTTTTGCTTTTTCACCTGGAATACGAACCGCCTTTTTAACTGTAATTAAACCATCAAACACTTCTGGTATTTCTTGAAAAAATAATTGCTCCAAAAACTTAGGAGAACTTCTTGACATAATTATACTAGGCTTACTTCCTTTTAACTCTACACTTTCAATAATACCACGAACATTATCTCCTTTACGGAAAAAATCAGATGGTATCTGTCTGTCTTTTGGCAAAATTATTTCATTCCCCTCATCATCTAACATAATAATTGCTTTATGTCTTATGTGATGAACTTCTGCTGTATAAATCTCCCCTTCTAAATCCTTAAATTGCTTATAAATAGTAGTATTATCATGCTCATGGATTTTAGAAATAAGATTTTGACGTAATGCCAAAATAGCTCTTCTTCCTAAATCTATTAACTTAACCTCTTCCGAAACGTCCTCTCCTACTTCAAAATCTGGCTCAATCTTACGAGCTTCCGTTAAAGATATTTCCTCATTAGGCTCTTCTACTTCACCGTCCTCAACAACGATTCTATTTCTCCAAATTTCTAAATCTCCTTTATCTGGATTTATAATAATATCAAAGTTATCATCCGAACCGAATTTCTTTTTCAAAGCGTTTCTAAAAACATCCTCTAAAATCGCCATAAGCGTAACTCGGTCGATAAATTTATCATCTTTAAATTCCGAGAAAGATTCAATTAGCGCAATATTTTCCATTTTTACTTATCTATTAAAATTTTAATACAACTTTTGCTTTCTTAATTTCAGAAAAAGGGATCTCCATTTTTTTCTGAACCGTAACTTTACCCTTACCTATTGGTTTTGGCTCTCTTGCCTTCCACTCTAAAGTAATACATTCTTCATTTGCATCCGTTAGACTACCTTCATAAGAAGAACTTTCCGTTTCAACTTCGACTTTCCTCCCAATGTTCTTCCTATACTGTCTTGGCAACATTAACGGAGAAGAAACTCCTGCCGAAGCAATTTCTAAAGAAAAATCTTCTTCTTCTCTATCTAAATTATGCTCTATTGCCCTACTTACTCTCACACAATCTTTAACCGTAACCCCATTATCTCCATCGATAACAACGTTAATTTTATTATCCACCGTAATTGTAAAATCTATCAAAAAAATAGATTCATCTTCTTGCAAAGCAACATCTAACAACTCTTTTACCCTATGTTTGAGCATAATTTTAAGTAATAAAAGAGGGGACAAAATGTCCCCTCACGAATACTTCATATCCTTTCAGTTTTGCAAATATACAAATAATTTTATTTTCTGCCATAGGCTTAAGCCACTAATTTAAAGACCTAAAAACAAGATAAATAGTAGAATTTTATTTTTTGATTCCAAAATACACTTATATTTTGCCTTAAATTACAATCTAGATGTCTTATTTTTAAACCAATAATTAACAAACCAAAGATACATTTTATGGAAATATTTTCTTCTTACAATCTTATAATAGGAGCCTCAGTTATTGTCGTTCTTTCTTTTTGGTTTAATGGAATTTCTAAAAAAACAAATATACCCTCCGTATTAATGCTTATTGTTTTAGGCATAATACTACAATACGCTTTAAAATATTTTATTCCGGATTTGCCAAATTTTGAAGGAGCACTAGAACTCTTAGGCATTGTAGGGCTTATAATGATTGTTCTAGAAGCCGCATTGGAACTCGAATTAAAGAAAAGCAAGATTATCCCTATCTTAAAAGCAATGGCCATTGCTTTAATTGGATTAATAGGTTCCGCTTGGGTTGCCGCATTAATCCTCCATTATTTTATCCTAGACATGAGTATGCAATCTGCATGGTTATATGCAACTCCACTCTCCATTCTTTCTAGCGCTATTATTATCCCAAGTGTTAGTGGACTCTCTGACAAAAAAAAAGAGTTTCATATTTACGAAAGCACCTTTTCGGATATTATAGGAATAATGATGTTCTACTTCCTAATAGGAGGCTTAAATCCTACTGAAAATTCTGGGGTAGCAGGTTTTGCAGGAAACATCGCCCTAACCATTGTAATTGCATTAATAGCGAGCTACGCAATAATACTTATTTTTCAACGCATAAAAAGCCAAGCGAAACAATTTTTACTTATCGCGGTATTACTACTTCTATATGCCATAGGAAAAAAGATGCATCTTTCTTCTTTAATTATAATTCTGATATTCGGATTGGTAATCGCCAATGTTAAGCTCTTTTTCCCAGGAAAAACTAAAATCTTTTTAGAAAGCGAAAAAATACAGCAAATATATCATGAACTACATATTATAACTCTAGAAACAGCCTTTGTAGTTCGGACCTTTTTCTTTGTAATATTCGGCATAACCATTGTGCTTTCTTCCCTATTTAATCTTACCGTAGTTTTTGTAAGCCTCTTAATTATTGCATCCATCTATATCATTCGCTTCTTAATTCTTAAAATATTCTTCGGTAAGGATATTTTACCTCAATTGTTTATTGCTCCCAGAGGACTAATCACTGTTCTTCTATTTTATGCGATACCTAAAGAGGCACAAGTTGTCGCTTTTGAATCTGGGATTCTTCTTTTTGTAATTATTACCACAAGTCTTATTATGACATGGGCAATGATAAAAGACAAACGTAAAATGAATACTTTACTAGACGAAATAGATGATGAAATGATAGAAAGAAATGAAGCAGAAGATATACTCCAAGAAAAACAAAACGAACAGGAACGGCTTTTAGAAACAAATGACGACTCTTTTAAAGCTACCGAAGGAGAAAACAACCAGAACTCCGACAAATAATAATTTCACCTCAGAAATAACATTAAATGCAACCTGATAATTTTACAACTTCATTTTTTGGAATTGGTATTCAAAACGGAAAAACACCAGAAAACTTAGGCGTTCTATGGCGTACAGCGCAAAA
>NZ_JADGES010000056.1 GCF_016744255.1 Maribacter sp. | reverse complement strand
ATATCTGATTTTCTAAGTTAAATAACCACAAGTATCACATAAGTGAGTGATACTTTTTTACACGTTGTTATTTGTAGGTTTGAGTTCAATACTTGCATTTATACAAAAAAAGAACTAATGAGTCTTTCTATAGAATTAGATAACTTTAATCTAGATAAAAGATATTGGACAGATGGAAAAGATGTTTTTCATTGTAATAGCAGAATTAAGAATATAGATGTAGAAACTTTTAGACATTTTTTTGGAGTTTGGGCTAAAGACAAAAAAAGATGCTTTTTGGGATCTTCAATACTTAAAAAAGCAGACATTAAAACTTTTGAAGTTTTAAACCTGACTTTTGCAAAAGATAAAGAAAACGTATGGACTTTGGGAGGGGAAATTAAAAATGTAGATGCAGAATCTTTTATAGTATGTGATGATGGAAAAATGTCATTAGGAGAACTAGACCTATTTGTTCCTTATGGCTTTGGTAAAGATAAAAACAATGTTTACTATTATAATTATATAGGTAAACCTAAAGTTGTAAAAAAAGCGAATTCAGAAAATTTTAAATCTTTAAATGATGGATATTTTACTTATGACCAAAACTTTGTATTCTGTGGTTTTACAACAATTCCTAAAGCAAATCCTAAAACTTGGAAAAAATTAGAAGACAAATACTTTTATTCCAAAGACAATGGTAAAGTTTTCTATTTCAATAAATTAATAAAAGATGCTGATTATGATACTTTTAGAGTAGTAAAATATTCTTTAATGTCAGGGCTACCAAATCAATATGCAAAAGATAAGGAGTCTGGTTTTTTGAATGGTAAAAGAATTAGTTTTGAAAAATTAATACAAGAAGTAAACTTTTACAACAGAATCTCTGATGAACTTAAAATTTAAATACCAGCGGCTAATAAAGATGTATAAAAAATGTCTAACCTAATATCTTCAAATGCCAAGTTTTTTTCAATGAGTAATGGCTTTACTACCGTTGTCTATTCCGTATTATTAATTAGCGGAAACAAATTAGCCAAAACCTATTGGGAAAAACAAACTATGATATGGTTAGCAGAACACGACCAACATTTTATTGGCAATGGATGTGCAGGAATAGATACTATTAAGCATATTGAATGGATAAAAGACCAGTTTTCAGACCAGAAGAAATTTCTAATGCAAATTGCTCAAAATACCATAGATAACAAGGTTTGGAAAGTCTTAGAATATCAAACAAATGAGGAAGTAGTTATAAAATTTCTAAACAAATGGGTAGAAATATTTGAATCTGTAAAAATAGAAGATATAGATTTTTCTAACACATATTTTTGGTATGCAAAATCTTTGGATACTGAATTAGAAAATTATTGCGAGATACACAGTATTAGACTCAATAAATTAGGCAAGAATGTAAAAGAATGCTGTTTTATATGTAACGATGCTTAAAAACAAAGTATATGGATGGTTTAATTGTTACGTTATTTGAAGAAGCAAGAGAAGATATTAAAATTAAAATCTCTGCCAAAATAACAAAAAATGATGATTTAATGATTGTTGGTCTTGATTGTGGAGAATTGGTTGAAAAATTAAAAGGAGATTGGGATTAAGAATACTATCTAAAGGTTAACAAGCCTAATAAAGAACTCTTAATTAAAAAGTTAAAGGAGCGTAGTATTAAAATTATAGACAATGTAAATTTATTGAATTGGATAAAAGCTAATTATTATAAAAATAATGCTTTTAGTTCTTTTCAAGCATTTTTAACTTCTGAAAATATTGAGTTTAAAATAAATGTTTGGATATAAAAATAGTAATTGAAATTCTAAATAATTATGTGTGATTTTGAAAACGGATTCATTCTATGTAGCTGTAAAGAAAAAAAGACCAGCAAAGAGGTTTTAAAAACTGATAAATTAGAATATATATGGGAATTACGTACTGTTAAAAAAACGGAATGGGCAGTTGGTAGAGCTAGATTACCTTCTTCGGATATAGGTAAGGGTTTAGAGTCAGAATGGGTATTGTTAAACTTAGAAGACAGAAATTGCTTCGATTTTGATTACACACCAAAAGAAGGTGATAATCTTGTAATATATCCTAGTAGTAATAGATATTATAATGATTTTCTGTCATATCTATCATTTATATATACAGATAATAAATGGATAGAAGATTTTTATGATGAAATAGCTCACCTAACGAAACAAGACAATAAAGGAGTTTTAAAAATTACAAACTATTTGGATAAAAGCAAGACAAAATAGGCAAATAATGAAAGTTGAAATGATACCTGTAATTGAAATTGGATATAATAATCAGAACTTGAAAACACCTGATAAATACCCTTATTGGGATTATCCCGAATTATGGGATAAATTCAATACTGAATGTTATAAAAAAGCAGGTTTTATTGATAATTTTAAACCATATGTAGCAGGTTCTTCATTTTACCGAATTTCTGAAATCACAGACAACAACTTAACGAAACTTACTATTGATCATACACAAGAAATGAGAGATAAAAAATACGAGAGAGAGCACGCTTGTGCTTTTTTTGGAGGATACATTCTTTCTATTGATAAGCAGAACAAATATTTCCCTCAATGTTGTGGAGACCTTGCTGATATTCAATATTGGCAGAACCTTACAAAAGGAAAGGAAAGTAGTTTTTATGCTGGACATCCAGAACCAAAGGTTAAAATTCAAGATGATAAAATAATTTTTGACTTTACAGTTAATGAATTTGATGAACATTTTACACCGACACCAGCAGAGAATTTAATTCAATTTAATATTCCTTCATTAAAGAAGGCTATTAAAAATGTTAAGATTGAACTTTATTATTTTGAACAAAGGCTTAATAAAATAAACAGAGAGCAAAAATTGAATATAGACAATATTGGTGAGCTTTTAATTTGGAAAAATAAAAATTATGAATGAAAAAACAATGACAAAAAAAGAACTATTAAACAATACAAATTGGGACGAATACCAAATGGGAACTTGTCTTCTTTTTGTAAACGTATTGAGCAAAGAAGTGCCTTTTGTGTTTTTTCAAAAACATAAGCCAGAGCCAAGTATTTCTGATAAAATGGTAGAAAGTGTAAATGATATTTTAGCAATTAACCCAGTAGAAATAGAAACTATAAAAGAAGTATTGTACGAAGAATGCTTATTTGCATTTCAAGTTGCTGATTATGGTTGCGAAGCACAAGAAGGAGAAACCCATTTAGAAGCACATTTAAGAGAATTTGAAATTTTTAATAAAGAAGACGCTTATTTAAAAAGTGAGATTCAAGCAGTACATATCAACCAAGAATATGATGAGCTAAATGGTACATATTCAGAAATAAAAATAAATTCAGCTTCAGATAATTTGATTAGTGTAATAGTGAAAAATGGAAAAATAATTGATTATGGTGATGACGGAGTTACTTTAAGTGTATTTGATACTGATGAACAAATTGCTAGAAAAAGAAGAAAAGAAGTATTGGATAGTTAAACAAATAAAAAAGATTGGAAGCTAGATAATATCAAGAACAACCTAAATAATATGCTAAAAATAACCTATAAAAATAAAGAATATCAATTTGAAATTGAAGAAGCTTCTAAGCCGCTGTCTTATGTATATGGTAAAATTGATTTAGATAATAATTGGCGTGAGCTAGATTATAAAAATGGAGGACATACGCTAGGACTTGGAGCTACAACTTGTTTTGAAGTTCCACGTACATTATTTAAAGAATTATCTAGAAATGATTTCTTTTATAGCGACCAAATAGATGATGAGGTTGAAGACGGTATTATTTGTGAAATACTACCCACAATTAATTTTGATTTAACAATAAATTATTCAAATATTTTTAATTATAAAACTTACGAAACTGTCTTAATAGGGAATATTCAAACGCATTTTCCTGACTTTAGAACCCTTGAAAATTTGAATTTAGATACAAAAATCATTGAAAATTCAGAGTTGCAACTGTATAACGGTTTACTTTATGACCCAATTTTAACAGCAATTAAATTTGGAGCAATAAAAGAAAACAAAATGCATCTTACTTGTTCTGCATACTTCATAACCAATGAAGAAAAAGGAAATGTAGAAATAGATGTATGGTTGCCAATTAAGTTCTATTTTGAAGCTGGTGTATATTCAGATAGCTTCCCAGATAAAACCATACAAGAACGATTTAAAGAAATTAAAGACTGCTTTTCTTCCATTTATGATATTTCAGAATACAATTTAAAAGAGAAAATAATGGATAAAAAAAGTAAACGTGTTCAAATACAGTTTGAGTATAAATAATCCTAGAAATAAATTAGAGAATGAACTACAATTTAAAAATAGGGTTATTAATTATAGGAGTAATTAGCATTTTACTTATAGGTAGATTTTTATGGATATTTTTTGAAAACCCTTACCCTAGATTACACCTAATAGGAATAGAGTATATTCTAGAAAGTGAAGAGCTATACAATTTAAACAACCAGCAAAAAGAAGTCTATTTTCTTACTAAAAAGTACAAGTATTCAAAAAGTGTTTTGCTACTTGGCTATGGTGGAGGAGGAGCTAGTATGCACGATTATTATGGTTTTGGAATTGCAGACAGTAATAAAAAAGAAATACTACCTGCTATTTACGAATATATAGTTGCAATACAAGATTATAAAACAAACGAAGTTTATATTGTATGTAAGCCTTATTTAAAAACAGGAAATGAACCTGATGAATTTTATAAAATAGAAAATGGTAAAGCTGTAATTACTTACAAATTCAATTAGCAAAAAATGAAATATGTATACTTTTCACTTCTTTTTATAGGCATAGGATTAATTTTTTATGCCTATAAATATTGGGATAAAAAACGAGACTTACTTAAAAACGGACTACAAACAGAGGCCAAAGTTGTAAAACTAATTAGAGTAAGATCTAACAATGGTTTTTTGTTTAAACCCGTATTAGAATATGCAAATAGAACAGGTGAGTTGGTGCAATTTACAAGTAAAGTAAGTTCTAATCCGCCTGCATACCAATTAAGCCAATCTGTGTCTATAGTTGTGTATAAAAATGAGGTGAATATTATTTCCTATTGGGAGCTTTATCTTGTTTCCATAATTTTACTCTGCTTGTCTATGCCAGCCGTTATTATTGGAGGAGGTTATCTTCTGTTTCACTATTATTAAATCTTAAAAATAAATAGAAATACGGTATTTCTAAATGATTCTTTTTTTATTTTAAAGAACAACGCGTATCACATAAGTGAGTGATACTTTTTTATGCGGTATAATCTATATTTTTAAAGCTTTAAAAGAATCTATCACTTTATAATTAAAGAGTGAATAAAATAATAAATAAGCAAAATTTATTAAAACTATTTATAATGGCTAAAAATAATATAGTTTTTTAAATAAAAATAACAACAAGATAATAACTTAAATAAATTTAATTATGGAAGAAATAATAGGATTCTTAATTTTAGGTTCACTTTTCGGTATTGATAATTGCCGTATTGCTGCCGAGGAAGTATCAGTTACTATAAACCCAGTAGCCAAAACAATTATTATTGAACAAGATAACTTGTTCTCTATCATAAAATCAGAAAAAGATAGTGTGGCTATAAGTAAAGAATTAGAGAAAATGTATAAAGGTAAATGGTTACGAGAAATAGAAACATATACTTCAAAAACATTAGAATTTTCTGCGGATGAAAACAACAGTTTACATGCTAAAGTTACCTTGCATTATAACAATTTTAGAGACTTGAAGAAGTTTGGGATAACCGTTAGCAGTGAAGGAAAATACCAACTGGTAAATATACCAACATTCAATATAAAAACTGAAAGCGGTCAATTGAATAAAGAACATTGGGAGTTTGATGCAAACAAACCTTTTACGTTTACGCAAGTATTTAAAGATTTACCTGAAGAATATTTAGCTCACAAAAAAAGTATATATACAGTCTGGAAAGCTACTGAAAAGGAATAAACTATAATTTTGAAGAAAAGGGATAACTCGTAGAATATGACTGAGCTAAGTTTAGAAGAAATGATGCGATATATGATAGAAGGTAAACGCCAAACATTATATGTAACATTAGCCTTTTTTAGTATTGTTTTTGGAGTAATATGTCTTCTTCTATTTGTTTTAAAAAACTATTTTATAACCGAAGATTATAAAATAGTTGTAAATATAATACTTGTTTTATTTACTGTTATTTACCTATTTTTTGTTGGTTATATACTATATAATCACAGATACGCTAAAAACCGAACCCCATATGGCGGAGGTATATACAAGGCATATTATAAATGTGCGCAATGTAAAAGTTTGCATGGTGGAATTTATGGAAAAGGACCAACTAAAAGCATCATTTTAGATAAAGAATGTGTGCACAAATGGAGCGCTATAGATAGCAAAATGTTTGATAAAATATATCAATTACAGATTAAAAATGAAAATTAAATGTACTTGCGGCGAATTAATAAGAGACCAAACTGATTATTTGAAGCATAAAGCACATTTAATTCCCGATATTCATTGGTTTGACTTTTGGAATGCGATAGATGCCGCTATTGAAAAATCAGGAACTTCTAAAAAAGATAAAGAAGAAGCCTGTATGCAATTAAGAAAGCAAAATATGTTTAGAAGACTATGGGAATGCACCAATTGCGGTAAATTATATATAGATAATGCCAATTATAATTTAGTTTCTTATAGCTCAGATTCCAATAAATATAACGGAGTATTAGATCAAAAAGAATAGTTAGTGTAAAAACAACAAGGTTTAAATACATGTTACAAAAAACAAAAGAATATGCAACAAATAGGCGCGTAAAGGTTAATCATAAATATGGTAAAGAAGATTATTCTTTTCACCTTAGTATGGTTTGTGATATTGTAGAACAATTTATTTACTTAATAGATAATGAACAAAGAGAAAATGTGTATTGCGGATGTTGGGTCCATGATATAATAGAAGATGCAAGAGAAACATATAACGATGTTTTGCAAAATACCAATGAAACTATTGCAGATCTAGCTTATGCACTCACTAACGAAAAAGGTAAAAACAGAAATGAAAGAGCAAACGATAAATACTACAAAGAAATGCACAATGTGCCAAACGCAGTATTTATAAAACTTTGTGATAGAATTGCAAATATTACACATTCTAAAAACCAAGGCTCTAAAATGTTTGATAAGTATAAAGTAGAAAATGAAAATTTTATTAAAAAATTGTACAGACCAGAATTAATAGATATAATAAACCATATTGATGAATTATTAAAAGAATAGTCTGTTAAAACATATTGGGAATAACATATTTAATAAATGACTACAAAAGAAAAGAACATATTTAATTACGGTAAAATTGTAGGTATTTTAGAAACTATGGCAAGATTCAATGATAAAACAAACCACAGTTATCATTTTGAATTGACCAAGTTTCCGAAAATTGAAAGCATTCAAAAATCGTTACCTGATAGTATAGGAAATGTTGCTACATCATTCAACCTAAATGAAATAGATGTAAGGAATGGTTCTGATGTATTTTTTAAATTATTTTATGATTGGTTTTATCAATATCAAGACAAAAACGGTATACACTTAGAAGATAATAAGCAAAATTTCTCTTTATATTTTGATAGTTGGAAAAAAGAATGGATGGAAGATTTTGTGGATTTAATGCTAGAAACGATAGAACCAAAAAAGATACACAAAATAGAATATGTTGGTTTAGAAGGCTATTACGCATCAGTTTACGATGAGTTTATTTTAGAATGTGACAACGAAATTTACTATTTAAACCTACAAGTTACGGATTAAAATGAGTCATTACATTCCAATAATTACGCTCATAATAGATAAAGAAAAGCTTCCCTCAAATTGTGAGAATGAGCCAGAATTACAGTTTCAATTATTGAATGATTTATACCAAAAAATAACCTTTTATAAATGTACTACACGTAATTGGCATCATATAGAAGCCATAAGACGTATTGCTGAATATTTAAACTTGTCGACCTTAAAGTTTGTACAAGAAGAATGTTGTGTTATTCCTTTAGAGAAGATAAAAAATATAGCATTAGAGTTAGAACAATTAGCCTTTTTTGTTCAAGATAATAACAGATTAAAAGCATATTTATTAAAAGATTGGAATACAGATTTAGAAAAGAGTAAGGATATTATAATAAAGAAATATTCAAAAAAAGTGTTTGAAAACACCAATCGTTATTTTCAAGAACAAAAAGCAAATATCAATCAATTAAATAGTCGTAAAATTTATATTGAGTGTGAAGCTTCAGAGGATATTTCTGAGTATAATTTACAAGATAAATATAAAGACAAGTATCATAGTTTTATTCCCGTTTTATATTGGTTAAAAGCTCAAATTTTTATAACCAAAAAAGCTATTAAAGAGCAAGAAGATGTAGTACATATTATGGTATCGTCTTAAAATAAATTCAAAATGAGAAAAGGAAAATCCTCAATGTATTTTTGGAATTATATTCTTATTTCTCTCGATTAAGAGTTATAGAAAATTTAGACAAAATAAAAGCTAGCAGAACCTAATTCTAAAGTCGGTATTTAGCTAAAAGAATTGGCGGAGCAAAAGCATACATTTAAATATGTTCAAAAAAATACTGTTCTAAATTAGTAGAAAAGACAATTTAAAAACAGAAAAGAATGCGTTTATTTAAGAAAAAAGTAAAACCAATTCCTTTAGATATTCATTTACAAGAACATAAAGTAATTATTAATAAGCAAGAATTGTACTTTCCTACAACGTATGATAAATTGGTAGCGATACTAGGAGAACCTTCACAAACTGAACGAACCAAATTAACCAAAAGTTATATGAGCTGTTGGGATGCTT
The DNA here is from genome assembly GCF_016744255.1 of Maribacter sp. Classification (GTDB taxonomy): domain Bacteria; phylum Bacteroidota; class Bacteroidia; order Flavobacteriales; family Flavobacteriaceae; genus Maribacter_B. The sequence continues at coordinate 13,375 of NZ_JADGES010000056.1, read as the reverse complement.
ATGGTATTTATACTTCTTACAGCTCGTTTTATATCCATAGTATTCTTTTAGTTATTAGCAAACAACCAAAATTGCTGAATTTACAATTATACCCTGCAAATACTTTTACAGGAACATTGTTTTTTGAGAACAAATCATTAAGTCTTTCAAAGAATAAAAAAATGGTCTTAGGGAAATTTTACATTAATAAAATAGCAATAGACCATCAAGAATTAGCCATTTCTTTGGTTCAGAATTTAGATTATAAAGAACCAATTTCTAAAGATAAATACTTGATTAAAGAACTAAAAGAAGAACAAATTAAATTTATAGACTTTGGTTTTAAATTAGCTGTTATTCAAGAATTAATGTACAACCAAGAACTTTTAAAACCTAAATTTAATTTACAAGAATTTGTAGAATGGTACGATAGGCGAAAAATAAATTTAGATGAAGAAGGCTATAACCCTATTGCAGAGGTTACTCAATATTTTAAGAATTTACCTATTCCAAAATCTATGGCAAAAGAAGTTACAGAGATTCAGCAAGATGGCGGCAATGATATTTATTTAAACTTATTGCGTTTTGGTGAAGGAGATGAAGATTATTGGGATATAGAGATAGTGCAAGATGCACAGAGCTTCCCTAATCTTAAAAAAACCATCCTCTGTTATGCTAAAAAAAATGTGTCTGATGAGTTGAATAAACTAGGAGTAAAAACTACTGTTGTTACAAATAAAGAAGACAAAATATATAGAAATAACATATTTGCTAATCTTAAAATGGGCGAATTTATTTGGGGTAACGCATTTGAACTAGATATTACAGGAAACGATATTTCTACTTTTAAAAAAAGAACGGAGCTTATTGATAAAGCCTGTAAAATTGAAAATAAAAGATTAAGTAAAGACGATGCCTATATTGAATCGTTAAATATACTTGGAGAAAATTGGCTTGAAATAGATTACGATTACGGCTTAGAATTACTATTAAATGCCATTCGGTATGATTTGGCATATTCTAATTCAGAACATACACCATTAGAAAAAGCCAAGCATTTCCATAAAGAATTAATGAAAGGCTTTGTAAAAGGAGAATCCTTTTTATATACAAATTGCTGTAGAAATCCTTGGGGAAGAAAGGGCTATAGTAGTTATACATTAACAGACGATGCAACGTATGATTTGGCGATTGTAATTATAAATAACTCTAAACTTACCTTTTGTTATTTTTTAAGTGAAGATTAAGAACTTAAAAGTATAAAAAATGATATAGAAACATTTTAGAAATCTATGGGAATATTTAATATTAAAAAAAGAGGGTATTTTAAATTATCAAAAGCTGATTTTAAAACTAAAAAAGATGACTTTGAATTGGTTTCTGTAAAATTTAGTGGTAATTTTTTTGAGAAACTTTCACAAGAAACAGAGAAAGAAAATAGTACAGAAGAATTAGCTCAAATTACAAATACGGCATCTATCATACTTTTCAAAAACAAAGTAGAAATAGTATACAATCCAAGCGAAATTGAATTAGAAGAAGATAAATTCATCACCCTAATCAATCAAAAATTGAATTGGATTAACAATAACAAAAGTCTCATAAATATTGAAATCACTAAAAAATTACTGCCTTTAAAAAACGAAAATTGGCTTGAAGAAAATGAAACCAAAATATCGGAAATCGAGTTTGTAAAACGAATTAGGTTAGCTTCAATTTTATTCTTAGAAGACGGAAGTTCTGAATTGATATTTAATGATGGAAACTTATTTTGGGAACACCAAATAGTTGCAGATTTAAGTGCAAAAAACAAGCTAATAGCTATAAACATTCGAGGATAACAGATATACTTAAAAAATTATAAAAATAGTAAAACATGAAAACTGCAATAGAACAAAAAATACGGGAAGAAATAGAATCTTGCAATAAATTAATGGGATGGGCATTTAACCCGAGAGAAGGGTACGGTACTCAAAACAAACCACAAAAAAGTGAGTTGAAAAGTAAAATAAGAACATTAGAAGGTTATTTGCCTAGAATTAGAGATAAATCGTTACGTGAACGTTGTAAGAGTACCATCCAACAAGGAAAAGCACAGCTTAAATAAAAATGGCATTACTTGTTGAAAAATTCTTTACCGAGTTAAAAAAGTATGAAAAAGAAGGAACCGATTCATCAGATTTGGCTCATTATTTTATTGATGAGATTGTTGAGAAATTTAATCCTGAAGATTGGTGCTATGTAAAGAAGAACTATAAAGACAAATCAGACAATATAAAATTGCTTATAGCAGGTCATATTCATCTTAAAAATATAGATTTAGCAGATATACAATTAGAAATATTAATCCAAATAATACTGGCAGAGCAAATAGTTGTTGCTTATGAAGCTTTAAGAGAAATCACTTTTAGGTTTGTAACCTCTGGAAGAAATTATGAAACAAATGAATTCTTTTATAAAGAAGAATTAAAAGGCATTTTTTTGTCTAAAAGAAAATTATTTTTAGTCAATACATTTTTTACTAAAAAGTTTATTGATAAGGTATTGAGTATTGCATCGGAATGCGGAGAGGTTCAGAGAAATGAGATTTTAAAATTCTTAGAAATAATAAACGCTTTAAAACAATAAAATTAGCTAAACTATTAATAGGAATATTTTTATGGGGAATATTCTTTTTACTTGTTCATTCATTTAATAAAGCATTTAGATTACAAATAACCGATTTTATGGGTTTGTATAATAACTCAATAGCTTTTTATTCTTTTTTTGACTGATGAATTACTATTTCCATGAATTTGTCTGAGCTATTCATTAACAAAATTAGCTCGGTTTTCTGCTTCCAAACTATTTATTTTCACTTTTAAGAATCCTCTTCGGGAAGAATAAACTTCCTTAGTAAACAGCCTTAATTTTACTTATTGTATGGGAATAATAGAATAGAAAATGTATTTCTGACGCTTTAAAATGTATAAGCGTAATACTTGGGCCAATATTCGTAAGGCTAATAATCTATTTATTTCGGAGTATACTGAATATCATTGACATATAGTTTGTGAAATTCGAAAATTAAAGTCCAACAAGACCATATAAAACTCCTTTTTTATTAATATACTTGCTAGACGATTTAGAGACATAATCCTCTTAATGGGTTCTACTAAATTGTAAATTCTTATTCTTTAAATAGCAATTCATCTATATGAATTTTACGAATAAAATTACCCTGACCTTTTTTGCTTTTTTGCTTTTTGCAGGAAACATACAATCTCAAAGTATAGTTATAGATAGCTTAAATAATGAACTGTCGAATCATCTAAAGAAAGATAGCACAAGAGTAAACCTATTAAATGATTTAGCGGATTATTCTTATAGAAAGCAAAAAGATAAAGCTTTTGATTATTTGGTAGAAGCTGAGTCAATTACTAAGACCATAGATTTTGAAAAAGGCCGAGCGAATAGTTTATACATAAGAGGATTAAATGAATCTCACCAATCAAATTACGAGCAAGCAATTGAGTTTTTTAATAAAGCCCTTTTGTTATACGAAAAATTAGATTTAAAAAAGGATGTTAGTGATTGCTACGCAAATATGGGAAAAGTATCTTCTAAGAACAATGATTACAACAAAGCCATAAAATATTATAAAAATTCGATACGTATTGATGAAAAACTGGGCAAGACGAAAAGCACAGCTGTTAACCTAAAAAATATAGGATATTGCTTTACGAATTTGGGTAATTATGAAAAGGCGGAAGAATATTTAAATTATGCTTTGGATTTAAATACAGAATACAATAACAAACTAGAAATTTCTTGTTGTTACCTTAACATAGGTAGTTTATATTTAAAAAGAGCAAATTACCCTGTTGCTTTAGAACATTACAATACATCATTGCAAATTTCAGAAACAATAGAAGATACTTTGGGAATTTCTAAAGCATTAAATAATATTGGTATTATATATAAGAACTATAAAAAATATGATAAAGCAATTGAAAATTACGAAAAATCATTAAATATACAGAAGAAAATAGGTAGTAAGAGTAATGTTTCAAAAGCACTAACTAATTTAGGTAGCGTTTATTTTTATAAGAAGGAATACAAAACAGCACTTAATTATTACACAGAAGCATTGAATATAAGCAAAGCAATAAACGCTAAGCTTAGTATTTCAAGAAATTTAAATAATATTGGCAATATCTATTTAGAGCTTAACAGAAATATAACTGCTCGTCAATACTATAAAGAAGCTAAAGAGCTTGCAGTTAATATTGAATATCAACTTGGCCTTTGTAATTCTTATCAAGGAATAGCGAAATCTTATGCTAATCAAAAAAAATATAAAAAAGCTTTACTATATGCTCAAAAAAGTAAAGACCTTTCGAATAAACTTGGTGTTGTATATTTTCAACGAGATATCTATAAATTACTTACCGAAATTTATCAAAACACAAATAAATTTGAAGAAGCATTTACTAGTCATCAACAATTTAAAATTTTCAATGATAGCCTTTTTAATAAAGAAAACATTGAAAAAATAGCGCAATTAGAAAACGAATACAAATACAAAAAAGCCTTGGACTCTGCTGGTATTAGAGAATTAAAATTATCGAAAGAAGTAAGCTCCATAAATACCAATTTAGAAAAGTCACAACGAAATATATTTTTAACAATTATCTCGTTTCTTGTAACTGCTATTATCTTAGGAGGTATCATTTTCTTTTTAAAATGGCGGAATATAAAAGAGAAAAATCAAAATATATTGATTGAACAAAGACTATTGCGTTCACAAATGACTCCTCATTTTATATTTAATTCGCTTTCGGTTTTACAGGGCATGATTTTGAATAAGGAAGAGAAGAAATCGATATCGTATTTATCAAAATTCTCTAAACTTCTGCGCATTGTCTTAGAGAATTCAAGAGATAAAATTGTTCCGCTTATTCAAGAGTTAGATGCAATAGATAATTATTTGGTCATGCAAAATTTAGATACCGATCCTCCCTATGATTATAGTTTAGTTGTTGATAAAAATATAAACGTAAACCTATTTCAAATTCCACCCATGCTTATTCAGCCTTTTATAGAAAATGCCATAGAACATGCATTCGCTACTAAAAAAGAAAATAAGGAAATTAAGGTTAAAATAACTTTAAAAGATAAAACCTTGGTATGTAGTATTGCTGATAATGGAATAGGTGTTTCAATGGAAAAACCTAAAATAAAAAAGAATAAAAAATCATTGGCAACAACAATTACTTCAGAGCGCTTAAAAATGTTATCTAAAGATTTTAAAACAATGGGATCCATTATTATTGAGAATAGAACATTATTTGGAGAACAGGGTACGTTGGTTACCTTGATAATTCCTTATAAAATTGATTCTGTTTCAGAATGAAAGTATTATTTGCAGAAAAAAGAGCATATAAATAAAGGGTTAAATTACAAACATTTTTCATAAGTTATGAAAGCAATCAATACATCCATTTTTATTTTATTCTTCGGCTTGTCCCTTCCTACAACTGTTTTTGCTCAAAAAAAGACTATAGATAGTCTGAAAAACGAATTATCACTTCATACAAAAAAAGATACTGTACGAGTAAAGATTCTAAATGATTTGGCGTATTTCTATTTTCAAAAAGATAGTATCAAAACACTAACTTATTTAGAAGAATCTGAAGTACTTGCAAATACTTTGAATTTTACAAAAGGTAAAGGAAAAAGTATCTATATAAAAGGATTGGCACAAGCATCTCAATCAAACTATGATAAAGCAATTTTTTATTTTAACGAAGCACTATTAGTATATGAAAAAGCAGATTTTTTTGCAGGTGTTTCTGAATGCTATGCTAAAATGGGGCTAACGTCTTATTATAAAAGTGATTTCAATAATTGTATTGAATATTACAAAAATGCAATAAAAATTGATAAAAAAATAGGCCGTACACAAAGCAATGCAATAAGTTTAAAGTATACTGGCTATGCTTATTTTGACTTAGGTAATTATGAAGAGGCTCTTGTATATTATACTAAAGCTTTGGGTTTAAATATTAAATATGATTACAGACAAGAAACCTCCAGTTGTTATAATAATATAGGCAGTATTTATTTAAAACAAGCAAACTACCCGGTTGCTTTAGAGAATTATAATAAGTCTTTGGATATTTCTGAAAAAATAAAAGACACATTAGGAATTTCTAAGGTTCTAAATAATATTGGTATTATCTATAAAAATTATGGGAATTATGATAAAGCCATTGAGAATCATGAAAAATCATTAAATATCCAAAGGAAGATTGGTAGCAAAAGAAACATCTCCAAAGCACTTAATAATTTAGGCAATATTTACATGCGAAAGCAGAACTACAAAATAGCATTGAATTATTATAACCAAGCCCTCATTATTAGTAAAGAAATCAATGATAAGGATAATAATTTGACATATGTAAATAATATAGGACGAGTTTATATGTTACAAAAGAGCAATGCTCTTGCTCGTAAATATTATGAAGAAGGTAAAAAGCTTGCTATTGAAATTGGAGATCAGCTGGGTTTGTGCGATACTTATTTAGGAATAGCAACTTCATATGTGAATCAAAAAAAATATAAAGAAGCTTTGATATATGCGGAGAAGAGTATAAAAATTTCAACTAAACTTGAAGCGTTAAATTTTGAACAAGATGCGTACGAGCTTCTTTCAGAAATCTATGAAAACTTAGGTGATTACAAAAAAGCATTCGAAAATCATCAACAATTCAAAACATTAAACGATAGTCTTTTCAATAAGGAAAGCATTGAAAAAATAGCGCAATTAGAATACGAATATAAATACAAACAAGCTATAGATTCTGCAAATATTAGAGAATTAAAATTAACGAAAGAAGTAAGCTCCATAAATACCCATTTAGAAAAGTCGCAACGAAATATATTTTTAACAATTATCTCGTTTCTTGTAACTGCCATAATCTTAGGAGGTATCATCTTCTTTTTAAAATGGCGGAATATTAAAGAGAAGAATCAAAACATATTGATTGAACAAAAGCTCCTGCGTTCACAAATGACACCGCATTTTATATTTAACTCACTTTCGGTTTTACAGGGCATGATTTTGAATAAAGAAGATAAGAAAGCAATTACTTATTTATCTAAATTCTCAAAGCTACTGCGCATTGTCTTAGAAAATTCAAGAGATAAAATCGTACCGCTTATTCAAGAATTAGATGCTATAGATAATTATATGGTCATGCAAAATTTAGATACCGATCTTCCCTATGATTATAGTTTAGTTGTTGATGAAAATATAAACATAAACTTGTTTCAAATTCCACCGATGCTTATTCAGCCTTTTATAGAAAATGCCATAGAACATGCATTTGATGCTCAAAAAGAACATCGTGAAATAGTGATTCATTTAAAATTTATAAACGCAAAATTAATCTGTACTATTGTTGATAATGGTATTGGTGTCAATACCAAAATGCAGAAACCCAATGCAAATAAAAAATCATTAGCGACCACCATTACAAGTGAGCGGTTACTCATGTTATCTAAAGAATTTAAAGTACCAGGCGGCATAACCATTACCGATAGAAATAAATATAATGAACGAGGAACACTGGTTACCTTAGTCATTCCATATAAAATAAATGAGAACTAATGAAGGCACTTATTGTTGAAGATAAAGCATATATACGAAAAGGCTTATTGAATTTCTTAGATCTCTTAGATGTTAATATAGAGGTGGTTGGAGAATGCGAATCGGTAAAAGAAGCTGTTATTGTTACCAAATCTTGTAAGCCAGATTTAGTGTTTTTAGACATCAACCTAAGCGATGGTACTGGTTTTGATTTTTTAGAACAAACAGAAAACCTTGATTTTAAGGTGATATTTATTACTGCCTATGAAGAGTACGCGCTTAGGGCTTTAAAGATAGGTGCCGTAGATTACCTACTAAAACCCGTAGATATCGATGAACTTAAATCCGCTTTGGATAAAGTAGCAAAGCTACCCTTATCTAAACAAAAGCAGCAGATTAGGAAGGTAATACAAGTATATGAAAATCAAGAAGATACATTGATTTTGTCACTTCAAGATACGTTTCAAATTATAGATTTAAAAGATTTAATATTTTGCGAGTCCGATAAAGGCTATACCACTTTTCATCTCAATAATGGAAAAAAATATTTGGCATCAAAGCCCTTAAAGGAGTTTGAAGAGCAGTTATGCAAACAGTCTTTTACAAGACCGCATCAATCATTTATGGTTAACTTAAAGTATGTAGACAAGTATGAAAAATCGGGTACTATTTATTTGAAAAATGGAAAAAAAATACCCGTTTCAACACGGAAAAAAGAGGACTTCTTAACTCGTCTTTTTACTTGGAATAAAAAATAGTCTTCTCAGGAGGCTAAGAGTGACTAATAGCACTTAAATACAGTAAAGTAGTAGAAAAACCTTCTTCCTTAAAATCGAATATACATTCAAAACCCGCATTTGTGCATTAGCATTTGGCGCAAATAGGTTTGCTGTTTCCCATTGTCTTTATCCTATTTAGATTTGACTTTATCAAATCTTTAATCAATAAAATAATGGATCAAATTAAATCAAAACTAGGTCATGGAGGCTTATTATTAGGTGCAATGGGCATCATATCTATTCTCCTATCAATTTTCAACTACAATATCAGACTTCTTGCTTGGGTTGATCTTTGGGGCAACACAATGGGATGGGTAATTCGAATTCTCTTAATAGTTGGGGGAGGTGCTCTCTACTGGTTTTTTGGAAGTACAGAGGAAGAATAAATTAAAAATATAAAAGACAAAAAGATGAAAACAATAAAATCAATAGTAGTACTAGCATGTCTGGCAATGATGACATCTTGCGGTGGTGGCGCAAGCAAACAATCTGCAGATGCAGATGGCTTCGGAGCGATAGAAGACGAAATAAAAAGCGAGTTTAGCGACGACGCCTATTATACAGACTTAACTATTACCTACAACAAATCTATAGGTAATATTATAGGGGTAACAGTTACCGAAGATCCAACCTCTTTAAAAATGGGGCAATGGAACAATACACAAGGAACTTGGACCCAAAGTTCAGAAATATCACTTGAAGTACCTGAAGGAAGTCAGGCTAAGGATTTTATGTTTCAATTGGGTGAGACAATCAATTTAACAAAACTTGGAGGCTTGGTAGAAAAGTCAATACAACAGTTAAAAGATGAAAAAAACCTTAAGAATCCAATCTTAAGTATTGCTAGTATTGATTTTCCGGATAACGGAAATGCCTCTGAAGCAAGATTTGTCATCAATCTTAAGCCCGAAAATGGCGGCACCTCATTTAGCTTTTACTATAAACTAGATGGTGAACTAATTAAAATGGATTCTTAAAATAATTATATAACCAAATCAATATTAAAACCCAAAATTATGAACAAATTATTTAAATCAATCAACTTATTTGCACTAGCTATATTGCTAACAACTTTTGGTTGTGGCAATGATGATGACGGCGCTCCTCAAAATATTGAGATAAACATACAGGATTTAGCTGTAACCATTGATGAAAACCCAACTAATGGACAAGTTATTGGCACTGTACAAACGGATGGAAGCGGGACGTTAAATTTTAGTATAACGTCGCAAACGCCATCAGGAGCCTTAAGTATAAATACAAGTACTGGAGAATTAACGGTTGCCAATGCAGCTATTTTTGACTTTGAAGTAAACCCTATAATTACTGCTACAATTACTGTAACCAATGCTGTAGAAACAGCTATGGTTACAGTAAACCTTAACAACTTAAATGAAACCACCATTCAAGATTTAACAGTGACTATTGATGAAAACCCGACCGATGGGCAGGTTGTTGGCACCTTTCAAACAGGCGGAAGTGCAACCTCAAATTTTAGTATAACAGCACAAACTCCAGCAGGAGCCTTAAATATAGATGTTTCCACAGGAGAATTAACGGTTGCTGATGCCACTTTATTTGACTTTGAAACAACCCCTATACTAACAGCAACTATCTCCGTTAGTGATGCTGAAAACCCAGCAACGGCAACGATTAATTTAACCAATGTAAATGAAGTAAACATTCAAGATTTCACCGTAGCCATTGATGAAAACCCAACCGATGGGCAAGTTGTTGGTACTGTGCAAACTACTGGAGGTGTACCTTTAAATTTCAGTATAACATCACAAACACCAGTAGGAGCATTAAATATAGATCCAACTACAGGCGAATTAACAGTTGCAGACCCCAACTTATTTGATTTTGAAACAACCCCTATACTAACAGCAACTATAACTGTAGATGATGCCGAAAATGCAGCAACAGTTACTATTAATCTTACTGATGTAGATGAAATTACTGTTCAAAATGCAACTCTAGATATAGATGAAAACCCAACAAATGGGCAAGTTATTGGCACTTTACAAGCGACTAGCTCAGGTATTTTAACCTATACGATAACGTATCAATCTGCGGCAGGTGCTCTCGCTATAGACGCTAGTACTGGGGAATTAACTGTAGCTGATGCAACTTTATTCGATTTTGAAACAACTCCGACGATGTTCGCGACTATTTCAGTTGACAACGGTGTTTATTCGGTATCTGCAACTGCTAGTGTAAATATTGAAAATATAAATGAGATTGGAGATTTTAATCATGGAGGCGTTATTTTTTGGGTAGACCCTACAAGCAATAATAGTTCGGGCTTGGTTTGCGCTATTACTGATCAGGGAACAAATGTATCATGGGGCTGTCAAGGAACTTTTATATCAGGCACATCAGATTCAATAGGTAGTGGTGCAACAAACACAGCTGTCATTGTTGCAGGTTGTACCACTACAGGGATAGCTGCTGATATAGCTTCCAACGCAACTATTGATGGTTATTCTGATTGGTTTTTACCTAGTAGATCTGAATTGACCCAAATGTATTCGCAGAAAGCGATTATAAACTCCACTGCTATCGCTAATGGGGGGGCAGCATTCATCGATTCTAACTTGAGCACAAGGTACTGGAGTTCTACCGAATCTAATAACAATACTGCTTGGTGTAAATATTTCGCTAACGGAAATGATGCAGGATTAAATAAAGGCGCTAGTGCTTACTTTCAAGTAAGAGCAATTAGAGCTTTCTAAGGTGATTTTAAAACAACAAATTTTAGAGCCACTTTTTCTTATCAATTAAAGTGGCTTTATAACTATAAAACAAAAAATAAAGAGCCACTCTCAGCTTACAGCTGTGCGTGGTTCTTTATTTGAAACCTCAATAACTCCTTTATTCAAAACCTTTTAAGACGAGGTGTTTAGCGCTAAAAATGATTGTTATACTATTTAAACCCCTAATAAACCATGAACAAAAACAGCACCTATTTTCCGCCAATACAAACCAAACAGGCTTCTACACGGCAAGATGAGAAATGGGACGAAGCAGAGGTCTTTTTTAATAGCGGCCAATACCACAGCGTTTTACCCACATTATTAGATTATGTTGGCAGTCATTTACAAACTAAAAAAGAAGGAGATACTTATGTGATACCTCACGGATCCGTGATAGTAAGCATTACCCAAACAGAAAAAGAACTCCTGATAAAATGTCCATTTTTAAATATTGAAAACGCCAAAAAAGTCCCGCTAATGCGTCGGTTGGCCGAGATACGTATGCATCCACTTAACCTTACCAATGTAGCATTAGAAGGTGATTTGGTTTTCTTTTCGTTTTCTTGCCCACTAAATTTATGTCAACCCTATAAAATTTATGCGGTACTCAGAGAAATCTGTTATTACGCTGACAGTTATGACGATGAGTTTATAGAAAAGTTTGAAGCTACACATCTGCAAGAGCCCAAAATAACCCCTTTTTCAAGTGATATACAACAAGATACTTTTACCAATTATCAAAAAATACTAGATGAAGGCGTACAGCGATTTGATCATTACATGGAAAATCGCGACAGCAATAATGCTTGGTACACCCTGAACATCACCTTAAAGAGAATTGAGTTTTACGCAGCTCCCCAAGGGTATTTACGTACGCTATTAGAAAGAGCCATAGATGGTATTTACGATGGAAACATTCCTTTTCAAAATCGCTTACTAAACGGAAAAGCAAGTTTGGAAAAACTTAAGAGCTATACACAAGAAAAATTCTCCGAAGACTTGTACGAAATAGAATCATTCATCTCTCATAAATACAGCGGCAAAAAAGAAAATATTAGAGAAAATTGGGAAGACAATTATACCGATGCCCAAGAAATGGTAGCGAATGCCAGATTTGAAGATGCAGCAAACTTATTACAATCTTGTTTTTATGGTTTATTCTATTACAATTTAGTGGATGAAAGTATTAGCAAACCTATCACAGATGCCATGGCACAAGCCAATGGTTTAGATTGGAGTCAAGCAGCTCCTATTTTATTACAGGGGATGCAATCGATTATGGAAGACAATATTCTTGATAATGATTTTGGTATGGATTTGTCAAAAATAATGGGAGCTCAGATGCAACAATCTATGGAGGTTATGCAGCAAATGATGGCGAATTTTAAAACGGAATAAACGATGAGTGCAACAAAGAATATAGAAAATTCAGTATATAGAATTAACACCTCAAATGGATCTGGAACAGGTTTTTACAATCGTAAAGATGATATCGTAGTAACCAATTATCATGTGGTAGCCGGAAGTTTACAGCTTAGTATAGAAGGGCAAGATAAAAATAGATACTTGGCGCAAGTAATCTATGTAAATCCAGGTAAAGACATTGCGTTTTTAAAAGCGGAGAACTTGCCAAAACCTACCGAAACCGCATCTGCCGAACACGTTACTGAAACGGCATCAAGAGATAAAGTAATGGTGTTGGGGTATCCGTTCGGGATGCCATTTACGGTTACAGAAGGTATCGTCTCTAATGCCAGACAAATAATGGACGGCAACAATTACATTCAAACCGATGCAGCCATAAATCCTGGTAACAGCGGTGGCCCAATAGTTAATGAAAAAGGCGAATTGATAGGTATCGTTACTTCCAAGTTTTCGGATGCCGATAATATGGGCTTTGCAATTCCTGTAGAAACGCTACGAGAAGAATTAGAAATTGTAAGTGAATTGACCAATACACTTACCGTAGGTTGTTACAGCTGTAATGGTTTAATAGCTGAAAAAGTATGTTACTGCCCCAATTGTGGTAGTGATATTGATGAAAAAATATTTACCGAAAATCCGCTTTCGGACTTTAGTCAAAAGGTGGAAGAGGCAATAATCAAACTAAAGGTAAATCCCGTACTGACTAGGTCCGGTAGAGAGCGTTGGTATTTCCATCAAGGAAGTGCAGAAATTCGAATGTTCATTTATGACAACAATTACTTATTTGCTACTTCTCCTTTAAA
>NZ_JADGES010000158.1 GCF_016744255.1 Maribacter sp. | reverse complement strand
TGGTTAGTTATTCTATTTGGACATCATGTTCTTTAACACTCCAACAATTGCCATGATAATACCTCCGCCTACACCACCGCCAGCTACACTACCTAAAATGCTAGATAAATCCATTCCTCCTGCAACATCAACTGCAGCAGATGCATCCACACCAGAAGCAGCTCCTGCTCCCAATCCTAACATTCCAAGTACTTGTCCACCAATACCACCCCCTAAAAGACCAGCAATAGTGTTCCCTACAGTACCTAATGATAAATTTTTTAATAATTTTCCTGCTACGTTGCCACCAACAGCACCAGTAACTAATTGAATGATTAACGGTAAATACTCTTCCATTTTACATGTTTTAATTGGTTATTTATCAATAAATTAACAACAAAATTACCAAATTAGCAATTTTATATTGTGTTAAATACTGATTTACAACATTCTAATTTTTTTCTGAATCTGTGAAAAATTTTTAACACATGAAAGTTATTCTTAACTTCCCCATTCAAATTCTTTACCAATAAAACTATGAATAAACTAATCTACATTTTTAGTCTTACCATTTCCGTATTTGCTTTTGGGCAAGTTAGTACTACCACTTCCAAACAAGTAAAAGAAAGTTTATTACTCAAAAAGAGCTTGGAAAAAAGTTCTCTAGTAAAGAATATTCCTCTAAAAAACATAGGCCCCTCGATTATGAGTGGTCGTGTGGTAGATATGGATGTAAATACCGAAAATCCATCAGAATTTTATGTAGGTTATGCTTCCGGAGGTCTTTGGTATACCAATAATAATGGAACCTCTTTTACCCCTATAATGGATAGCTCTAACACACAAAATATTGGAGATATTGCCGTGAATTGGAAAACGGGTACTATTTGGGTTGGTACTGGGGAAAATAATTCCTCGCGCTCTTCTTATGCTGGTATTGGTATCCTAAAATCTACCGATAAAGGAAAAACATGGGAAAATATGGGCTTAAACGATACACACCATATTGGTAGAATCATAATTAATCCAGAAAATCCTAATGAAGTTCTTGTTGGTGCCACAGGACATTTATATACTCCAAATAAAGATAGAGGCATGTACAAAACCATGGATGGTGGAAAAACATGGAAAAAAACCTTGTTTATTGATGAAAATACTGGGATTATTGATGTAGCACATACCCCAAACAATTTCAACATTATATATGCTTCTGCGTGGCAAAAAGATAGAAAAGCATGGAATTTTAAAGGTAATGGTAATGGTTCAGGAATATATAAAAGTACAGATGCAGGGGAAACATGGGAAAAAATAACTACTGCCGAAAGTGGCTTCCCTACTGGGGATGGTGTTGGCAGAATAGGGGTAACTGTTTTTAATGAAAATATAATTTATGCAGTACATGACAATCAGTTTAGAAGAGACTTATCTAAAACTCCGTCCAAAAAAAATGAAGGTTTAAAAAAGGAAGATTTTAAAAGCATGACTATTGCGGACTTCTTAAAAATAGAAGACAAAAAATTGAATGCTTTTCTTAAAACTAATAATTTTCAAGAAAAATACAGAGCAGAAAATGTAAAGCAAATGGTTCGTAGTGGTGTTGCTAAACCAGAAGATATAGCCAAATACTTAGAAACCGCAAATTCTTTATTGTTTGATACTCCTGTTATAGGCGCTGAAGTCTACTTGAGCGACAATGGCGGAAAAACATGGAAAAAAAGAAACAAAGATTATATAGAGGACTTATACTACAGTTACGGTTATTATTTTGGCGAAATCAGGGTAGACCCAAGCAATAAAAACAAAATATACCTTACCGGTGTTCCTTTAATTACCTCGGATGATGGAGGAGAAACCTATAGAGGTATAAATGGTAAAAACATGCATTCCGACCACCAAGCCCTATGGATTAACCCTAATAAATCTGGGCACATATTAAATGGTAACGATGGCGGACTTAACATGACCTATGATGATGGAAAAAACTGGTCTAAATTAAACTCTGCTAATGTTGGCCAATTCTATTCCATAAATGTAGATAACCAAGAACCCTACCATGTGTATGGTGGCTTACAAGATAATGGTGTTTGGGTTGGACCACATAATGCCCCCATGAATTCCAGATGGCATCAAACAGGGGAATACCCTTGGAAATCTATAATGGGCGGTGATGGTATGCAAGTACAAATAGATAGCAGAAATTGTAATATAGTATATACAGGATATCAATTTGGAAACTATTATAGAATAAACAGAAATGCTAAAAAGCAAACTTACATTCAACCAAAACATGAATTAGGAGAAGCACCATATCGTTTTAATTGGCAAACTCCAATTTTACTATCTCCCCATAACCAAGATATTTTATACTTAGGCAGCAATAAACTACACCGTTCGCTAAACCAAGGAGATGATTGGGAAACTATCTCAAAAGATCTAACCCAAGGAGTAAAAAAAGGTAATGTTGCCTATGGCACACTTACCACTATTTCCGAATCTCCTTTTAAGTTTGGCCTATTATATACTGGTAGCGATGACGGTCTTGTACAAAATAGCAAAGATGCAGGAGCAAGCTGGTCTAACATCTCTGGTTCTTTTCCAAAAAATCTCTGGGTAAGCAGAGTCGTAGCATCTAAGCATAAAAAAGAGCGTGTTTACGCTACTCTAAATGGCTACAGAAAGGATAATTTTACTCCTTATGTTTATGCAAGTGATGATTATGGAACTACTTGGGAAAATATAGCAAACAACCTTCCTCTTGGCGCAGTAAATGTTATCCTAGAAGACCCAGAAAATGAAAACCTACTGTTTTTAGGTACAGATAATGGATTATATGTTTCTTTAGACAAAGGTTCTAATTGGCAGGTTATGCAAAATGGCATGCCTTACGTTGCGGTACATGACCTTGTAATACAACCCGAAGCAAAACACTTATTAATTGGCACACATGGCAGAAGTATTTACAAAGCAGATATAGCACATTTACAAATATATTCAGATACTATAAAAAGAGAAAACTTAACTATATTTAATATAGACCCAATTACATATTCTAGCAACTGGGGAAATTCATGGAGTTCTTGGGGCAAAGCACCAACACCTGGAATTGATATTACTTTTTACACCTCCAAAAAAGGAATCTATAATGCAAAAATTTTATCTGTAGATAAAGTAATTGTAAGTGAAACAGAAATCCATGCAGACCCTGGATATAATATTCTTTCTTTTGATGTAGCTTTCTCTAAAGCCGGTAAATCTGCCTATTTAAAAAAGAATAAAAAAGAGCTTAAAAAAGCTAAAAATGGCAAAACATATTTACCTAAAGGAAAATACACTATCCAATTAGAAAACAAGACAGAAAAACAGCAAACTTCTTTTAAAATAGAATAGTATTTTTGCTAAATTTATAAGAAATTGTATTCTCCTATCTAAACTAGACTTTTGGGAAAAAATAAAAATTGTAAATACAACAGAATTACCAGAATATAGGAGCTTCTCATAATTACAGATATTAAAAAGAAAAAATTTATAGGGAATACTGATATCCCGTAACTTATGATGTATGGCTCTGCAGTTTTTAAACCTGGACAAAGGGTAGAAACACATAAGCATTATACCATGTTCAACTTTTTTCATAGCATTATAGAACATGCCGATTATTCGGTACAATGTGTTGGATTTATAACCACTTTTTTAAGAGGAGTGGAATGGGCTGCTACTGGAGAGGTTACGCAAGAAATTCCTGAAAATTTTTGATCAGACACAGAAACTAACAGCAAACCGTTTTCTAAATTATAAAATATGGTACTTACTTTAAACATTCCCGCGTTACTTTTTCCAGCCATATCTTTAACGATGCTAGCTTACAATGCTAGGTATTTAGCGATTGCGGCTTTAATTAGGCAATTACATCAAAAATTTAAAGAAACGGAGTCTTCTACAATAGAACTACAGGTAAAGCAATTAAGAAAACGCTTATCTATCATAAAAAATATGCAAGCAATTGCTATTATAAGTTTTTTACTTGCAGTAATAACCATGTTTTTAATATACATTGAAAGTACATTGGCTGCTAATATAGTTTTTGGAGTTAGCCTCTTCGCTTTAATGGTTTCATTAACGCTAAGTTTAATAGAAGTGCAGCTTTCTACCAAAGCCCTTTCCATTCAACTAGAGGATATTATTCCGTAAATATTTTCTTTAATGTAAAACAAAAAACCAACTGGCTGGTTTGTTTTTTTGTTTTGCTATACTAATCATTAGTAGTAGGCTTCTAGGCATCCTTTTAAAAAGAATCGATTAACGGTAAGAATAGCTATTACAGAACCGCTATTTACAAAAAATACAAACTAAACGGTTTGTAATTGTATACTGAAAACTATCTCAAAAAAGGTTTTTTAACCTTATTCTCTTTGCCCAACATGAAACAAAGCATCCCCTTGATTAACTACAGCTTGGAAATTTAGCGCAATCACAAAACCATCATAAGGAG
>NZ_JADGES010000055.1 GCF_016744255.1 Maribacter sp. | reverse complement strand
TACCATTATGTTCATTTACGGAGATAATAACACCGTCCGATTTCTGTATATCATCCTTAAACTCCACCAAAGAATTAGAGTAGCCATTCTCTTTTTCATAATCCTCGCTATACATTGGAAAAGGGCAATTTGCAAGGTTGAGCAATTGAACAGAATGCTCTTTTGCTAAAGAAACCGTGTGCTTTACCAATTTATAATTGATTGATACTGAAGAATTACTGCCTGCAAAAGCCAATATTGACGCCATGTTTTAGTTTAAAAAGTTAATTCAACGAAAATAAAGTAAATACGCTTTATTTGCGACTTTTTTACATAATTTTGCTACAATAAAAAACCTAAATAATTGTTATTCAACAGAATAACCTAAAAAGAGGGAATGAACCAAAGTAAAAAACGTCTTTATTTTATTGATGCCATGCGAGCTTGGGCTATCCTTATGATGCTCCAAGGTCATTTTATAGATGGTTTATTAGACCCTATCTTTAGAGACGACTCTAACCTTTTCTTTTCTATTTGGAAGTATTTTAGAGGAATAACGGCTCCTGTATTTTTTACGGTTTCTGGTTTTATTTTTACTTTTCTCTTAATAAAAAACCCAATAAAAGGTTTTAGTAATCCTAGGGTAAAAAAAGGAATTACACGAGGATTACAATTGATCGGTATTGGCTATTTATTACGAATAAACCTATTAGGCCTTTTGTATGGTGAAATATATGATGCTTTCTATTTGGTAGATGTACTTCATTGCATCGGGATTTCTCTACTTGGTATCATCTCTATTTATTTGCTTACTAGTAAACAAAAAAACTATGTATTCCCTACTGTTTTAGGGATTATCGGAGTTACTCTTTTTATTTTTGAACCTATATATGCAAAATCCTCTTTTAACTTTCTTCCACAAGCAATTTCTAATTATTTTGCAAAATCTAGTGGTTCTGTTTTTACTATAATACCTTGGTTTGGTTATACTGCTCTGGGAGGTTTAATCTCTGTTCTATTTAAAAAATATAAAGAAAGAGATACTTTTTATCCTGTTGCTATTATAGGAAGTCTTTCTCTTGGTTTACTTTTAATTTTCTTTTCTTCGGATGTTTTCATGAGCATATCTAATGCTACCAACATATCGCTTTTTGCTTCTATACATTATAACAATTATCTATTTATCCGTTTTGGAGACGTATTAGTCGTTTTTGCTATTTTTATGGCTGCACGTCAATTGTTAACCAACAAGACTATAATAAATCTAGGGCAAAGCACCTTATCTATCTACATTATTCATTTTATAATTTTGTACGGTAGTTTCACAGGAATAGGACTATACCGATTTTTTAGTCACTCCTTATCTCCTGTAATAGTTATTACTGGAGCTTTGTTGTTTATGTTTGTTTGTTCTACGCTTGCTTTGAAATACGAAAAACACAAACAAGCTATTATAGGGCAAATTACAGACATTATAGCAGAAATAATCCGAGCTATAGAACCCGGATTATTGCTACTTCTTAAAGTCATTAAATCTTTTAGCTATAAAGTACTTAGACTTTTAGGTTTGATAAAAAACTAAGCATTTGCATTAATTATTTGCATTTCTTCTTCTGAAAATTCTAAATTATGCAAAGCCTTTACGTTTTCTTTTAACTGACCTGCTGAACTAGCACCAACCAATACAGATGTAATCGTAGGCCTATTTAAAAGCCAAGCAATAGCCATTTGCGATAGTTTTTGGCCTCGTTTCTCTGCAAGAGCTGCCAAGTTTTTAATCTTCTGTAAATTACTCTCTACCTGCTCTCTATCTAAATAGGTAAAGTTCTTTGCTGCTCTAGAATCTTCTGGAATACCATTTACATACTTATTGGTAAGCATTCCTTGGGCAAGAGGTGAAAAAGCGATACACCCTACTCCATTATTTTCTAGAGTATCTAGAAGCCCATCTTCTACCCATCTATCAAAAATAGAATACCTGGCTTGGTGCAACACAAAAGGCACTTTTAGTTCTTTTAATAGCGCAGCAGCTTCAGCTGTTTCTTTAGGCTCGTAATTAGAAATACCTATATATAATGCTTTTCCTTGACGTACCATATCTGCAAGAGCAACCATGGTTTCTTCCAAAGGTGTATCTGGATCTGGTCTATGGTGGTAAAAAATATCTACATAATCTAAGCCCATACGCTGTAAACTTTGATCTATACTAGCCATTAGATACTTTCTAGAACCTAAATTACCATAAGGACCAGGCCACATATCATAACCAGCTTTAGAGGCTATAAATAACTCATCTCTATAGCTTTTGAAATCTTTCTTAAAAAGCATTCCAAAATTTTCTTCTGCAGAACCATAAGGCGGCCCATAATTATTAGCTAAATCGAAATGTGTAATACCTAAATCAAATGCTGTTCTTAGAATTTCTCTAGCATTCTGTTGGCTATCAACAAAACCAAAGTTATGCCATAACCCAAGGGAAATAGCAGGTAATAATACGCCACTTTTTCCACAACGATTATATTTCATGGTTTCATATCTTGTAGAATCTGCAACATATTCTGTAATCTCGGATTTGTCGTTTATTTCCATTTTTTTTTGCTTATTAATTACTTAAAAACCTAAAGCTACATAGAAAAATAGACATAAAAAGGTTTGTTGGTTTCATTTTAGATTCTTAAAAACATTTTAGTACTGATACGTTTTAATGGGTGCTTATTATTTGGATTGATTCAAAATTAACATCAGAATACAAACTATATCCTGGATTCTTCTATTTTTAGCGTTTTCAACTATAATTAAAATACAACTACATGAGCGATAAAAAATTTACCCCCGTTAAGTTAGCATTAGAAAAAGATAAAAGATACGCGTGGTGTACCTGTGGACATTCAGAAACCAATGTTTTCTGTGATGGTTCTCACAAAAAACACGAAAAACCAGGCTCTTTAGTTTTCCAAGTAGAGGAAGATAAAGATGCCCGAATCTGCACCTGCAAGCTAACTAGAAATCCGCCCTATTGCGACGGAAGTCATAAAAACTAAAACAAAAAATCCCGTCTAAAAACAGACGGGATTTTTTTATGCATATAATTTTAACAAACAACTTCTACGTAAGCCCTTAGCTGTTTATAGGATTAAATATGTAATGCGCGATCTTCTGTAGCTGCTAGTGCTGCTTCTTTTACCGCTTCTGCGTATGTTGGGTGTGCATGACTCATACGAGAAATATCTTCTGCAGATGCACGAAATTCCATAGCAACAACAGCCTCAGATATTAAATCTGCTACACGCGCTCCTATCATATGTACTCCTAAAACCTCATCGGTCTTTTTATCTGCAATAATTTTTACAAATCCGTCCACATCCATACTAGCTCTTGCTCTACCTAAAGCACGCATAGGAAACTGCCCCACTTTGTATTCTACTCCTGCATCCTTAAGCTCTTCTTCTGTTTTACCAACAGCTGCAACTTCTGGCCATGTATACACTACTCCAGGAATAAGGTTATAATCTATATGTGGTTTTTGCCCTGCTAAAATCTCTGCTACTAAAGTTCCTTCTTCTTCCGCTTTATGTGCAAGCATAGCACCTTTTATAACATCGCCAATAGCATAAATATTAGAAACATTCGTCTGTAAATGAGCATTAACCGCTACTCTACCTCTTTCCTCTTGTTTAACACCTGCAGCTTCTAAATTTAAGCCATCTGTATATGCATGGCGACCAACTGCTACTAAACAATAGTCTCCTGTGAAAGCAACTTCTTCTCCTTTTTTATTATCCGCCTTAACGATTACTTCATTCCCGTTACGTTCTACAGATTTAACTTTATGAGATAAAGCAAATTTAATTTTTTGCTTTTTCAACACTTTAGCTAGTTCTTTAGAAAGTGCGCCATCCATTCCTGGAATTATACGATCCATATATTCTATAACCGTTACATCTGCTCCTAAGCGTTTATATACTTGCCCTAATTCTAGACCAATAACACCACCTCCAATAATCAACATGTGCTTAGGCACTTCTTTTAACTTTAAAGCCTCTGTAGAAGTAATAACACGTTGTTTATCTATCTTAATAAAAGGCAAGCTAGAGGGCTTAGAACCTGTAGCTATAATAATATTCTTAGCTTCAATGGTTTCTGTTGTTCCGTCTTTTTTAGCTATATTAATATGGGTGGCATCTTTAAAACTACCTAACCCCTCAAAAACATCAATATTATTTTTTTTCATTAAAAATTGAATGCCACCTGTAGTCTGATCTACTACAGCCTGTTTGCGGCCAATCATTTTTTCTAAATTGACTTTAATTTCTCCAGGAATTTCTATTCCATGTGTATCAAAATGTTTTATCGCATCTTCATAATGGTGTGAAGAATCTAATAAAGCTTTAGACGGAATACAACCTACATTAAGACATGTACCACCAAGTGTGGCATATTTTTCTATAATTGCTGTTTTCATTCCTAATTGTGCACAGCGTATAGCTGCAACATATCCTCCAGGACCTGAACCGATAATGGCTACATCATATGAACTCATAAAATTGTATTGTTTTTATTTGATAAACAAAATTAGTGTTATTTTCTGATTTTTAAATACCTATTGCCGTTGTATGCTTAACTTCATTTATAATAAATGTACTTTGTGTACTACCTATATTAGCTATCACTGTCAGTTTTGACACCATAAATTCGCGATAAGCTTCCATATGTTCTACATGAATCTTTAAAATATAGTCGTAATCGCCACTAACATGGTAGCATTCTGCGATTTCTTCTAATTTTAAAATTTCGCGTTCAAATTGTAGCACATTATCTTTTGTATGTTGTATTAGTTTTACATGGCATAAAACAACAAACGCCTTATTTACTTTTTTCTTATCTACTAAGGCTACATACTTAGTTATCACATCCGATTTTTCTAATCTCTTAATACGCTCATAGACAGCTGTAGTAGAAAGACCCAATTTATTTGCATATTCCTTGTTTGTCTTTTTACTATCCTCTTGGAGCATTACCAATAGGTGTTGATCAACTTTATCGAACATAAACATGTGATATTTTCTGATTAAACAATAAACATAACATTTAAACTTGTTATTATACTGTAAAACCATTTTTTTATAGTTTTATTTTCATCAAAAAACATAATCAATTGACAAAATCACACCATAATCCTATTTTTAAAACATAAAACAAATAGAACTATGTCAGATAACGCTTCTAATAATTTACAAGACTTACAATATTTCGGAGAATACGGAGGAGTAAATCCTTCTATATCGGATTCATCTACCTATACTTTTGTTTCGGCAAAAACTATGATCGATACCTTTGAAGGTAATACCGAAGGTTGTTACTTATACAGCCGTCACTCTTCTCCTTCTAACTTACATTTAGGAGAAGCTTTAGCTGCTATTGAAGGTACAGAAACAGCAAATGTAACTGCAAGTGGTATGGGCGCCATTACAGCCGTAATTTTACAATTATGTGATACCGACGACCATATTGTAAGCAGTAGAACCATATATGGTGGAACGTATGCTTTTATGAAAAATTTTCTAAAGAAATTTAGGATTGGCACTACCTTTCTAGATATTACAGATATACAAGCTGTAGAGAATGCTATTACTCCTAAAACAAAAATGATTTACTGCGAAAGTGTTAGTAACCCTCTTTTAGAAGTAGCTAATATTAAGGCATTATCACAATTAGCAAAAAAGCACAGTATTCCATTAGTAGTAGACAATACTTTCTCGCCACTTACCATAGCTCCTGCAAAATTAGGAGCAGATATTGTTATTCATAGTTTAACCAAGTTTATTAATGGTACTAGTGATTGTGTGGCTGGGGTTATTTGTGGTACAACTGAGTTCTGTTTAGCTCTTAAAGATGTAAATTCTGGTGCTGGAATGTTATTAGGGAGCACTTTAGATAGCCTAAGAGCCTCTTCTATCCTAAAAAACATGCGAACGCTTCATTTACGTATTCAAAAACACAGTGAAAATGCACTATTTCTTGCCAAAAAATTTGAAGAAGATGGCTTAAGAGTGGTATACCCAGGATTAGAATCTCATTCTGGACATGAGATTTTAAAAGAGCAAATGAATATCCAATTTGGTTTTGGTGGCCTTTTAACTATAGATGCTGGCTCTTTAGAAAATGCCAATGCTCTAATGGAAATGATGCAAGCGCAAAAACTTGGTTATTTAGCTGTAAGCTTAGGGTTCTACAAAACACTATTTAGCGCTCCTGGCACGTCTACTTCTTCTGAAATACCAATGGAAGAACAAATAATTATGGGCTTAGGAGATGGGTTAATTCGTTTTTCCATAGGATTAGATAATGACATTCAAAGAACCTATGAAATGATGAAATCTTGCATGACAAAACTTGAAATACTATAAAACTAAACCTTTAATTCTTAAAATAATAATTAAATAGCAGTTTGCAGAACTGTTCTCAAAGTCGTAATATTACGAGGTAACCAATAAATTTTAAATGCAAAACAACACTTTAAACCCAAAAGGACCAGAGAACGAAAATATTGTAGAAAATAAAGAACTTAGCATTTGGGAAGCATTAATTCCTGTAGTTCTTTTAATGGTTATGCTTGCCTATAATATCTTCTATGCTGATGGGGAATGGCTTGGGGAATACTCTAACCAATTTATATTACTCTTTGGGGGCTTTTTTGCTGCTATTGTTGGCTTATTTAATAAAGTGAACTTAAAAACTATGGGGCAAGAAATACTTGAAAACCTTAAAAGTGTTTTTGTGCCTATTATGATTATGTTTTTAGTTGGTGCCTTAGCTGGAACCTGGCTAATTAGCGGAATTATACCCGCTATGGTGTATTACGGATTACAAGCATTAAGTCCTGAAATATTTTTACCCGCTTCTGTAATTATATCTGCAATAATCTCTATAGCCACAGGTAGTTCATGGACCACATCTGCAACTGTTGGAATTGCACTAGTAGGCATTGGTACTGCTTTAGGAATACCTACAGGAATGATTGCTGGTGCAGTTCTTTCTGGCGCCTATTTTGGAGATAAAATGTCTCCTTTAAGTGACACTACAAATCTTGCTCCTGCAATGGCCGGAACCGATTTATTTACACATATTAGGTACATGACAATTACAACAGTGCCTACAATAATTATTACACTCATTGTTTTCATTGTCTTAAACCTTAATATTGATATGACTGGTAGTACAGATGTTAGTGGTCTATTAAGGACTATTAGTAACACATTTAATATTACTCCATATATCTTTATAGTACCTGCTGCCGTAATTGTTTTAATTCTATTAAAAACAAAACCTTTAATAGCTTTAGGAACTGGTGTAGCTTTAGCTGGTGGTTTTGCGATTTTCTTTCAATCTGGTATACTAGAAAGCCTTTCCGATTCTAATGTTACAGCTATTTTTAATGCTATTTTCTCGGATACAGCCATTGTCACCGATAATGAAAAGTTAAACGAATTATTTAGTTCTGGAGGTATGGAAGGAATGCTTTGGACTATATATCTTATTTGTTGTGCCATGGTATTTGGAGGTATCATGGATGGTATAGGAGCGCTAGCGAAAATCACTAAGGCTTTGTTATCGGTTGCCAGTAGTGTTTTTGGTCTTTTTGCTAGTACAGTATTTAGCTGCTTGGGTTTAAATGCAATAGCTAGTGACCAATATTTAGCACTGGTAATTCCAGGGAAAATGTTTAAAAAAGCATACGAAGATAAAGGTCTTGCTCCAGAAAACTTAAGTAGAACCTTAGAAGATTCTGGTACGGTGACCTCCGTTTTAATACCGTGGAATACTTGTGGAGCATACCAATCTAGTGTTTTAGGTGTGGGCGTGGGTGAATATTTTATATATGCCATATTTAATTGGCTAAGCCCTTTTACTACGCTTCTATTTGCTGCACTAAACATTAAGATTAAAAGATTAGTAGATAAAAAATCTTAAGCAACTTTTCTTTCAAAAACACCTTATTATAGTTTCTTCTTTTAAAAATTAATTTCAAAAGCACAAATAGACTATAAACCAGATAGTTACAATTATCATTAGCAATTACTATAATTCAATTAGTTTTTTAAATAGTATATGTGTTTTTTTTAGAAACCTAAATTCTAAATTTGCACAAGAAATTTAACAGCATAAAAAATTATAAAATGGCTATAGTAGGAAAAAAATTCCCAAATTTAGAAGTAAATGCAATGAATGAAATGGGCGATACATTTAAATTAAATGTATTAGAAGAGGCTCAAAAAAACAAGAAGAAAGTTTTATTATTCTGGTACCCAAAAGATTTTACTTTTGTTTGCCCAACAGAATTACATGCTTTCCAAGCTGCTCTTGGTGAATTCGAAAAAAGAAACACACTTGTAATTGGCGCTTCTTGTGATACTGCTGAAGTTCATTTTGCATGGTTAAGCACTGCAAAAGACAATGGAGGTATAGAAGGTGTAACATACCCTTTATTAGCAGACAGCAATAGAAACTTAGCAGCTACATTAGGCATCTTAGATGTAACTAATGAAGAGTACAATGAAGAAACAGGTATTGTAACTGTAGAAGGTGACAACGTTACTTACAGAGCTACGTATTTAATTGATGAAGAAGGAACTGTATTCCATGAAGGGATTAACCATATGCCATTAGGAAGAAATGTAAATGAATTTTTACGTTTGGTTGATGCATATACACATGTACAAGAAAAAGGAGAAGTTTGCCCTGCAAACTGGGAAGAAGGTAAAGATGCTATGCAAGCAAACGCAAAAGGTACAGCAGAATATTTAGCTTCTCACGTAAACTAATTGCCTTATGTTACTAGAATTAGAAAAGGACAATTTAGCAGAAATCATCGCAGAGAACAACAAAGTAGTTGTTCAGTACTCTGCAACTTGGTGTGGTAACTGTAGAATAATGAAACCAAAATTTAAGAAGGAATCTTCTTTAAACGAAGGGGTTACTTTTATTCTTGCAGATGCGGAAAAATTTCCAGAATCTAGAAAGTTAGCTAATGTAGATAATCTACCCACTTTTGCTGCTTTTGAAAATGGGGTTTTAAAAAGTCAGGTACAAACTAATAAGTATGATGTTTTAAAAGAACTTGTAAATGAAATTACCAGTAATTAAACACCTAACGGGTTTTATAAAAGAGAACGATGAAGATTACGTTCTTGAAACCATAGAAACTTTAGAAGCTCTAACAGAAGTATCCTCTATAAAGGATGATGAATTGGATGTTATTGGAGAATTAATTTCTAATATGTACGGTGCTTTAGAAGTTCAGAAATCTATTAAAGAAGGAGTTCCTGAAAAAGAAGCATTAAACCAGTTTATGCAACGCGTTCTTGGTTCTATAGACAAGTAACATTTCGTTATAAATATTAAAAAAGCTACAATTCTAAAAAAATAGAATTGTAGCTTTCTTTTTAAGATAATAATGCAATTAGATGGTCAAACCCTTGCATTTTAGCATGCTCTAAAGCTCTATTTCCTCTTTGGTCCTTTACATCTTTATCTGCATTCTCTACCAATAACAGACTAATTATAGACTCCTTGTTAAAAGTACTAGCATAAATTAATGGTGTTGCGCCAGACTCATTTATAACATTTACGTCTGCTCCATTTTTAATTAAAAAAGCTGCAATTGCATTATACCCTTTAAAACAAACACCCATTAAAGGAGTATTACCCGAGCTATCCTTTTCATTTACATTTGCGTTATAGTCTAACAAAAGCTTCGTAACTTCCATATTACCGTAATATGTTGCCAATATTAATGGGGTAGAACCTCTCTCGTCTCTACTAGATACTAATTCGGGCTGTGTTTTAAGGCTATTTTCTACGTCCACAAGATTATTGGTTCGTATGGCATCAAAAAAAGAACTGACATTTATTTTCATATTATTAAAAAATTAAAAGCGGTAAGAAGTTCTTACCGCTTACTATTAACTATAAAATCCTTTATATAGTATTACCCCAAATCAAAACGATCTAAACTCATCACTTTATCCCATGCTGCTACAAAATCTTTTACAAATTTTTCTTTAGCATCATCCGCTGCATAAAATTCAGCAACTGCTCTTAACTCTGTATTAGAACCAAAAATAAGATCTACACGTGTTCCGGTAAATTCAACTTCTCCTGTTTTTCTGTTTCTTCCTTCAAAAACAGTATCATCTGTAGATGTAGCTTTCCAGGTATAATCAAAATCTAAAATATGAACGAAGAAATCATTATTTAACTCTTCTAACTTATCCGAAAAAACACCGTGCTTACTTCCGTTATAATTTACTCCTAGTCCACGTAAACCGGCAATTAAAACAGACATTTCTGGTATAGTTAAGGTTAATAAATTAGCTTTATCTATCAGCATTTCTTCCCCTGACAGAACCACTTCCTTTTTTAAGTAATTTCTAAATCCGTCCGCGAAAGGCTCTAAGTAATTGGTAGATTCAATATCCGTTTGTTCTTGGACAGCATCTCCTCTACCTCCTACAAAAGGAACACTAACAGATAGCCCTGTATTTTTTATTGCCTGTTCTAAAGCAGCTGAACCCCCTAGAACTATTAAATCTGCAATAGAAATTGTTCCGCTAAAACTTTTTTGTATTTTTTCTAATACTTCTAAAACTTTATGCAACTCCTTGGGATTATTTACTTCCCAGTTTCTTTGCGGCTCTAAACGAATACGACCTCCATTGGCTCCTCCTCTTTTATCGGAACCTCTAAATGTAGAAGCAGAAGCCCAAGCTGTACTTATCAATTGAGAGATTGTTAAACCAGAATCTAGAATTGTCTTTTTAAGATTTTTAACCTCTTCTGCCGTTACTGTATAATCTATTTTTGGGATAGGGTCTTGCCATAGCAGCTCTTCTTTAGGAGCCTCTGGTCCTAAATATAAAGAACTTGGCCCCATATCTCGGTGGGTTAATTTAAACCAAGCACGAGCAAAAGCATCTTCAAAAGCCTTAGGATTTTCTTGAAAATGTTTCGATATCTTTAAATAATCGGAATCTATTTTTAATGCCATATCAGCATCGGTCATCATTAATGCTTGCTTTTTAGATGCATCACCAGCCATAGGAGCCATTCTAGCTTTAGAAGCTTCCGTTGGAGTCCATTGACTCGCTCCTCCAGGGCTTTTTGTTAATTCCCAATCGTAATTTAATAAAACATCAAAAAAATCATGATCCCACTGCGTAGGGTTAGGCGTCCATGCGCCTTCAAGACCACTAGTAATAGCATCATCTAAAACTCCAGATCCAAAACTATTTTTCCAACCTGTACTCATTTCTTCTATTGGAGCTCCTGCTGGTTCTTTCCCTACATATTCATCTGGGTTTGCAGCTCCATGAGCTTTTCCAAAAGTATGGCCTCCAGCAGTAAGTGCCACCGTTTCTTCATTGTTCATAGCCATACGGCTAAAAGTTTCTTTCATAAGTTGCGCAGTAACCAATGGATTAGAAACACCATTGGGTCCTTCAGGGTTTACATAAATTAATCCCATATGAGAGGCTCCTAATTGTCCTTCTAGTTTTTCATCTGAAAAACGTTCTTTATTCCCTAACCATTGGGTTTCTGAACCCCAATACACATCTTGTTCTGGCTCCCAAACATCTTCTCTACCTCCTGCAAATCCAAAAGTTTTAAAACCCATAGATTCTAAAGCACTATTACCAGCAAGAATCAATAAATCTGCCCATGATAATTTTTTACCATATTTCTTTTTAATAGGCCATAAAAGCAAACGAGCCTTATCTAAGTTTCCATTATCTGGCCAACTATTTAAAGGAGCAAAACGTTGATTTCCTGTAGATGCTCCTCCTCTTCCATCTCCTACTCTATAGGTACCTGCACTATGCCACGCCATACGAATCATAAAAGGACCGTAATGCCCATAATCTGCTGGCCACCAGTCTTGAGAATCCGTCATTAAAGCTATCACTTCTTGTTTCAATGTTTTAAAATCGATAGTATTAAAAGCATCTGCATAGATAAAATCTTTATCCATAGGGTTAGATTTCTCACTATGTTGCCTTAATATATTCAATTTTAACTCATTAGGCCACCAATCTCTATTAGAAGTACCACCTCCCGATGTTTGTTTTATATCCCCTCCCATAAAAGGGCATTTATTACTATCTCCGTCTTTATTAATATCCATGATTTGTTCGTTTTAAGATTTCCTTAAAATTACTCAAAAATTGCGCTCTATTTCTATCGTCAAATTGAATCCTTTTATTCTGTCATAATTTTTCATTATAACACAAAGCAAAATAATAGTGTTTTACTATTGTTTTGTGAAGAATACAAAAACCCGGTTCTGTTATTTATTTGTAAAATAGTTACATATCGTCTTAATATTTTTTAATTTCACGCCTTATAACAATAAACATCATACCATGGCATCAGTAACATTAAAAGGAAATGCATTATCAACTATAGGAAACTTACCTACTTCAGGTAGTCTAGCTCCAGATTTTACGCTTACTAAAAACGATTTATCTGTTGCTACGTTATCCGATTACAGTGGAAAAAAAGTGGTTTTAAATATTTTTCCTAGCGTAGATACAGGAACATGTGCACAATCTGTACGTCAATTTAACGAAGAAGCTGCTGAATTACAAAATACCGTTGTTTTGTGTATTTCTAAAGATTTACCTTTTGCTCAGGCAAGATTTTGTGGCGCAGAAGGAATTGAAAACGTAGAAATGTTATCTGATTTTAAAGATGGTAATTTTGGAAAAGCATATCAAGTAGATTTTTCCAACGGCCCTTTACAACCGCTTCACTCTAGAGCAGTAGTAGTTTTAGACGCAAGTGGTAAAGTTGTTTACAACGAACAAGTATCAGAAACAGTAGATGAACCAAATTACAAAGCGGCCCTTGAAGCTCTAATAAATGCCTAAAGAATCATTTCTTGTAAATAGAATTAAAAGTGTAGGTTTTGCTCTTAAAGGAGCCTTCCTTTTAGTTCGGACGGAAGCCAGTATTAAAATTCAATTTTTTATTGCTATTGTAATGACTATTGCAGGGTTTTATTACGAAATATCTAATTTAGAATGGATACTTCAAGTCTTTGCAATAGCTTTAGTTATGGGTATTGAAGGTCTGAATACTGCTGTTGAAAAAATCGCCGATTTTGTGCAGCCCAATTTTGATGAAAGAATAGGCTTCATTAAAGATATTGCTGCCGGAGCAGTAATGATTGTATCCATTGCTGCAACTATTATTGGGTTAATAATATATCTTCCAAAAATATTTTAAAAAATAAATTAAAACACCTTCAGAGGTAAATTTGTAATTTAGCCCTCAGAACATCAGATTTCATGGCAAAAAAGGCAAAAAAAACAAAGCCAAGCGCTCCTAAAAAAGAGCTTAGTTTTAAATTATCTAAACAGAATAAAGTATTATTAGGAAGTATATTTATACTTTTTAGTATTGCGTTGTTCTTTTCTTTTGTCTCTTTCTTTTTTACTTGGCAAGACGATCAAAGTTTGCTTTCTGAGTTTGCGAATAGAAATGAGCAAGCAAGTAACCTGCTCAACAAATTCGGAGCAAGTGTAAGCCATTTTTTCATGTACAAAGGATTTGGTATTTCCTCTTTAATTTTTCCTTTCTTATTATGTGTTACCGGACTTTACCTTTTCTTGGGTTTAGATAAAAAAAACATGCTAAAGAAATGGATTTGGGGGTTTATTTTTATTATTTGGATATCTATCGCTTTAGGCTTCTTTGCTTCTAAACAACCTTTACTAGGCGGTTTAGTGGGATATGAAATGAATGATTTTTTACAAGATTACGCTGGTAAAATCGGAGTCTTATTACTTTTAGTTTTCGGTTTAATTTTTATACTTGTGCGCTTGTTTAAATTTTCGCCAGATGTATTAGCTACTTATTTTAAAGAAAAGAAGGAATCCCTATCTGCTGATTTCAAAAGTAATTCCACTAAAAAATCTCCTACACTTAGCACCTTAGAAAAAGAAGATGAAGTTCCTGTGGTTATTAACACATATACCCACAAAGAAGAAATTCCTACTTTAAAAAAGGAAGTTCCAATTATTAACGATTTAGAAGTTAGCCTACCTTTAGAAGAACCTGTGGTTGAAAACACTCCGGTTATCGAAGATGTGGCTATGGAAGTAGAATCCGTTGTAGAAGAAAAAGAAGAAGCTACCAATAAAGCCGAAAAATTAGTAGCAGATTTTGGGGAATTTGACCCTACTTTAGAGTTAGGAAGCTACAAGTTTCCTGTTTTAGATTTATTAGACCAACACGGCACTTCTGGCAGCATTACTATTAACCAAGAGGAATTAGAGGAAAACAAAAATAAAATTGTAGAGACTTTAAAAAATTATAAGATAGGTATTGCTCAGATTAAAGCAACCATCGGTCCTACGGTTACCTTATATGAAATAGTTCCGGAAGCCGGTGTACGTATATCTAAAATTAAAAACTTAGAAGATGACATTGCTTTATCTCTAGCGGCTTTAGGCATACGTATTATTGCTCCTATTCCTGGCAAAGGTACTATCGGTATAGAGGTTCCAAATAAAAATTCTACTATCGTTTCTATGCGTTCCGTAATTGCATCTAAAAAATTCCAAGATGCAGAAATGGAACTGCCTATTGCTTTTGGAAAAACAATTAGTAACGAGACCTTTGTAGTAGATTTAGCAAAAATGCCACACCTATTAATGGCTGGTGCAACAGGGCAAGGCAAATCGGTTGGTTTAAATGCCGTTCTAACGTCTCTACTTTACAAAAAGCACCCTGCAGAAGTAAAGTTTGTCCTTGTAGATCCAAAAAAAGTAGAACTTACTCTTTTTAATAAAATAGAACGTCATTTCTTAGCAAAATTACCAGATAGCGAAGAAGCTATACTTACAGACAACGGAAAGGTAATTAACACACTCAACTCCCTTTGTATTGAAATGGATAACCGTTACGAATTGCTTAAAAATGCAATGGTTCGTAATCTTAAAGAATACAATCATAAATTTAAATCTAGAAAATTAAATCCAGAAGACGGACATAAATTTTTACCCTATATTGTTTTGGTAATTGATGAGTTTGCAGATTTAATTATGACTGCTGGTAAAGAGGTAGAAACTCCTATTGCCAGACTAGCGCAATTGGCAAGAGCAATTGGTATTCACTTAATAATTGCAACACAAAGGCCTTCTGTAAATGTAATTACAGGTATTATAAAGGCTAATTTCCCTGCTAGAATTGCATTTAGAGTAGCATCTAAAATAGATTCTAGAACTATTTTAGATGCCTCCGGAGCCGACCAATTAATAGGTCGTGGAGATATGCTTTATACCCAAGGAAATGATGTAACCCGTATACAGTGTGCTTTTGTAGATACCCCAGAAGTTGAAAAAATAACCGAATTTATTGGCTCACAAAGAGCGTATCCTGAAGCATATGAGCTTCCTGAATATAGTGGTGAAGAATCTGGCACAAGTCTTGATAATAACATATCTGAAAGAGATTCTAAATACCGCGAGGCTGCAGAAGTAATTGTAATTGCGCAACAAGGTTCCGCTTCTCTTATTCAAAGAAAACTGAAATTAGGATACAATAGAGCTGGACGCATTATAGATCAATTAGAAGCAGCAGGAATTGTTGGTCCTTTTGAAGGAAGTAAAGCAAGACAGGTTTATGTTCCAGACATGGTAGCTTTAGAAGAAATATTTAATAACGAATCAAAGTAGATGAGAATGAAGAGAGTATTTATTATTTGTTTAGTAGCACTGACCGCTAATTTAGGTCTAGCTCAAAATGCACAAAAAGCAAAAACCCTTTTAGATGAAGTATACACTAAAGTAAAAAGCTACGAAAATATTTATGTAGATTTTAAAATAGTATTAAATAATGCAGAAGCTGGTATTAATCAAGAAACAAAAGGAAACGTAACCATTAAAAGAGATCAATACTTATTTAACTATTTAGGAGCGCAACAAATCTTTGATGGCAGAAAAGTATACACTATTGTTCCGGAAAATGAAGAGGTAACTATCGAAAACAAATCGGAAGACGAAAACACAATTACACCTTCTAAAATGCTTACTTTTTATAAAACTGGACATACCTATCAATGGGATATTTTACAAAATGTACAAGGACGCAAAATACAATTTGTAAAGGTTACTCCTATAGAAACTAATACCGAAATAAGTTCTATTTTATTAGGGATTGATGTAGAGACAAAACATATTTACAAAGTTATTGAAACTGGGAAAAACAGTACTAAAACAACTATTACTGTTAATTCTTTTAAAACAGACCAACCATTGTCGAAAACCTTATTTACTTTTGACGAAAGTAAGTACAAGAATGACGGGTACTACATCATAAGAAATTAGAACATTTGAGAATTCTAGATCGGTATATATTATCAAGGTTCGTTACCAATTTTATCAGCTCGTTTATAATATTGATGTTTATCTTCATATTTCAAACGATTTGGTTGTTTATAGATGATTTTGCAGGCAAAGGTCTAGACGTTGTCATTATTGGTAAGTTTCTACTTTATTTAATGCCAGACCTTACCGAAAAAGTTCTCCCCTTAACGGTTCTATTATCTTCTATTTTAACCTTTGGGACTTTTGCTGAGAATTATGAGTTTGCAGCTATGAAAGCCTCTGGCATTTCTCTACAAAGAGCAATGCTTAGTCTTATAGTTTTTGTTACAGTTCTAGGTGGCGTTACCTTCTTTTTTGCCAATAGCGTTATTCCGGCTTCTCAGAGAAAAATATATAACCTTAGAAAAAATATTGCACAGGTAAAACCTGCCGCTATTATTGGAGAAGGCGTGTTTAGTGATTTTGAAGGAATGAGCATTAAAGTGGATGAAAAATCTGGTGAAAATGATAAATTTTTGAAGAACGTTATCATTCATGAAAAAAACCCCCTTAATGTTAATATCACAGTAATAAAAGCTAAAAAAGGAGAGCTAATTAGTAGCGAAGAATCAGAGATAATTCAGTTAGTACTAACAGATGGACATTATTATAGAGATGTACAATCTAAGAAAAACGATAAAAAATTAAGATACCCTTTTGCTAAAGCTAGTTTTGACACCTACACCATTAACATGGAAGTGCCAGAATTAAATAATCAAGATTTAGAAGCTGACCGAGACGTAAGTACGGATAAAATGAAAAACGTTTCTAGATTAAACAAAGACATAGATTCTTTAAAAAAGGACAACTATAGAATTGTAAAAGCTTTTTCCAAGAATATATCTAACAGAATAGGGCTTTTTTCCAAAGTAAAACCCATGGACTCCACGATTAAAATTCGAGTGGCAGAAAAAAAACAGTTTTTAGAAAAAAATAAAAATAAAGATTCCCTTCTTAGCGCCAACGCTAATCCTATAGATATTAACGCTGAAGATTTTGAAATCCTTAGTTTATATGAAGATTGGCAGAAAGTACAAATATTAAACTCCGCAAAAAACAATACTGCTAATATCTTAAATACTGT
Organism: Maribacter sp.; assembly: GCF_016744255.1. Taxonomy (GTDB): domain Bacteria; phylum Bacteroidota; class Bacteroidia; order Flavobacteriales; family Flavobacteriaceae; genus Maribacter_B. The sequence goes on along the minus strand of NZ_JADGES010000055.1, from coordinate 5,154 downwards.
AAAAGGAAAAAAAGAAGAGATACAAAAGAGAATTAAAATATATAACCTTCACATTCTATCCTTACACAAAAAATATGCCTTAGCATTTTCCTGTGTTATACTTTTTTTTGTTGGAGCTCCACTAGGTGCTATTATTAGAAAAGGAGGTTTAGGCTTACCAATGGTTATTGCTATTATATTATTCTTAATATACTATTTCATAGGTGTTTTTGCAGGGAATTATTCTAAGGAAGGTAATATTAACCCTATTATAGGAGCATGGCTATCTACACTTATAATGTTACCTTTGGGCATCTTTTTAACTAGAAGAGCAACAGCAGATAAAGGCATGTTAAATATTGGAGGAATCATTATAGATTTTTTCAAAAAAGTATTTACCAAAAAAAATAAAACTTCGGTTTCGTAATGATGAAGAAAGAAAGCTCCATACAATTGAATACAATAGAAGAAGCTATTGAAGATATTAGAAAAGGAAAGGTTATTATTGTCGTAGATGATGAAAACCGAGAAAACGAAGGGGACTTTTTAGCTGCGGCGGAATTAGCTACTCCAGAAACGGTTAATTTTATGGCCTTACATGGCAGAGGTTTAATCTGCGCTCCTTTAACCGAAGGTCGTTGTGCAGAACTAGGTTTACATATGATGGTTAACAATAACACAGACCCTATGGAAACTGCTTTTACTGTTTCTGTAGATTTACGTGGCGAAGGAGTAACTACGGGAATATCAGCATCGGACAGAGCTAAAACCGTTTTAGCACTAACCAAAAACGATACAAAACCACACGACTTGGCAAGACCTGGTCATATTTTTCCATTAGTTGCTAGAGAAGGTGGTGTTTTAAGAAGAACAGGCCACACGGAAGCCGCTATAGATTTTGCAAGATTAGCTGGATTAAAACCCGCAGGTATTATTGTAGAAATCATGAATGAGGATGGCACCATGGCGCGACTTCCACAATTAATGAAAGTTGCAAAAAAATTCGATTTAAAAATTGTTACCATCGAAGATTTAGTTGCTTATCGTATGGAACACGATAGTTTAATTAAAAAAGCAAACGATTTTAATATTACTACTCGTTTTGGTGACTTTAGATTGCGTGCCTTTAAGCAAACCACAAACAACAATGTTCATGTTGCTTTAACTAAAGGAAGTTGGTCTAAGAACGAACAGGTATTAACAAGAATACACTCTAATCTGGTTAATAATGACATTTTAGGTACTTTAACCAATAACCCTAACAAAAAGTTAGAGCTTATGTTTAATGCCATAAATAAAGAAGAAAAAGGAGCTATCATCTTTATTAATCAAGATACAGAATCTATGAATCTTTTATCTCGTTTGGTAGATTTAAAAGAACTACAGAAAAATGGTATTTATGAAGCCCCACATATAGAAATGGACGCCAAAGATTTTGGAATAGGTGCTCAGATTCTACATAATCTAGATATATCTAAATTACGACTGCTAACCAATAGGGGTGCTACTAAAAGAGTAGGTATTATTGGTTATGGATTAGAAATTGTAGAATATATAAAGTACTAAACTTTACTGCAATACCAATTTAACTATTAACTAATACACTTTTTAAAGTTTTAACCATATTTTGTGCTCTTATTTCTACTTCTTCTGCTGTCCAGGAAAGTTTTATTAGGCAAGATATGTTTCTACTTACCCATTTATCGGATAATGAAAAATCAGAGGTACTATAATCTGGTAATTGCTCTTGTACTTCTTTAGGTAATTTGCCTAAAGAAGTTTTATTGGTTAAATGATTCCATTTTTTATAATAATGCCAGTTATTATTAAACCAGTAAAAACAAGCATCTACTCCCGCACTACCTAAAGCCTTATGTGCATTCTCTGCCAATTCTTGTGTAGGCATAAAGAAACTTATAAAAGAATAATTCTCCACACCACCATCTGGTACCGCTCTAAAGGTTACTTCTGATACCGTTGCTAATCCTTTACGGATGATATTATAATATTGTTCTTGTTTCTCTAAAAACGTATCTAAACGTCCCAATTGCGCAATTCCTACTGCGGCATGTAGTTCGGAAATCCGATAGTTATATCCTAGAAAAGGATGCGCTTCTGCCCCCCTATCTTTACCAACATGATCATGCCCGTGATCCGAGTAATGGTCTGCATTGGTATAGTATTTTTTATTATTAGTAATTACAGCACCACCTTCGCCACTGGTTATTGTTTTTACAAAATCGAAAGAAAAACATCCTAAATCACCATAACTCCCCAAAGGCTTCCCATCAAAAGTTCCGCCAATAGCTTGGCAGGCATCTTCTAGCAATAATAAATTATGCGTATCGCAAATAGCTTTTAAAGCTTTTAAATCTGCCATAGAACCACACATATGCACAGGCATTACTACTTTAGTTCTAGATGTTATTGCTTTTTCTACAGCCGCAGGGTTTAACGTCAAAGTATCATCTACATCTACTAAAATAGGAACTGCCCCTAAAGCTAAAATAGATTCAAAACTTGCAACAAACGTAAACGTAGGCATAATTACTTCATCACCAGCGCCTATCCCTGCACTTGCCAATGCTACCGTAAGCGCAGCAGTACCACTACTTACCATTTGCACATGTTTAGATTGCATACGAACTGTCAATGCTTTTTCGAACTCTTTGGCCTTCCATTGTCCGTTACGCATACCATCGAAACCATAACGCATTAAAACACCGGTTTCTAAAACATCATTCACTTGCTTTTTCTCTTCCTCTCCAAATAATTCAAATCCTGGCATACTTTTTTTTATTCGTCTTAAGTTTGATTTTTAATAAATTGTATTTTTAATCAGAAAGGACAAAAGGGAGAATTAAAATTAATTTATATATTGAAGATTTCTACTTCGGTAATATTTATAATTCTTTCTTTTTCACTACTTAAATCACGTTCTGTTCTGTGACATTTTAAATCTAATTTTCAAGTTGTTGCGATACCAATAAATCGTTCTTTCATAAATCCTTTCTTATGAATAAATATACAGAAACTTTTTGTGCTTGTTACCATTTCAAAAACAAATAAAAAAAACAGATTTAACACCGAGGCAAACACGATGAAATATGATGTTTAACCTAGGTAACTCCGTATCATTACTAAAATTACAGGTTCTTGAAAAACCATTACGCATTTGATTACTGGTAATGTTGCATATAATATTAAAATTCAACCTATCCAACGTCAGTTTGTCTTATTGAAGTGAACCAATTTGTAATTTTGAAACTGATTTCCCTATATCCTATTATTTATTGTTGTTATTTATTTCAATCCCTTGAAAAAGGAAGTGTTTACAAAATTGGTCTAAAAATATTTTAAATGGAAGAGAATTTAAAACTCAGGTTCCAACCTAAGTGTATCATTTACACCATTGAAATAATATATTTTTTGTTCATCAAGATAATCATATAATGAGGGTAAAAACGACTTAAAACGTATGTAGTTCTTATTATTATTTTCTGTCCAAGCAGATTCGGATAAAGCAAAAATACGTGGATAAGTCATAAAATCTATTTGCTGATTAGTCTTAACCTTTTCTGTCCATAAACATCCTTGAATTCCTTTTATCGAATAATTATCTTCAGTTGTAAATGTGTGTAAAGAATCAGGATAATGATAAACCCCATCCAATGTGCTAAATTTACCATCCCATATTCTGCCGTTTTTATGTGATTTATGCTGTATAAAATCCAAATAAAGGGGTATACGAGGGCATAATACAATACTATATTTGTTATTTAGTGCCTCGTCAAGTGACCCTGGTTTGTTGTGACGCCACCAGTAAATCAATAAATTTTCTTTATCTACTCCAGATTTTGTAATTTCATCCCAACCAGCAACTTTTTTATTCAATGTGACTATACTGTCTGCCATTCTACGAATAAAATAATTCTCAACATCTTTCATTGATGTTAAGCCTTCTCTTTTTATTAATGAATTAATATGGGCATCCTTTACCCATTTAGCGTTACCAAAATGAACTTCATCCCCTCCAATATGAATGTATTCTGAAGGAAATAAACTAGCTGTTTCACGAAGAATAGTTGTTAAATATGCATATGTACTTTCTTTGCCTGGATTAAATGTAAACTCAGGATGCTTTTCACTACCGCCTCCAGAATATTCTGGATATGCTTTATTTGCAGCAGTTGCGTGACCAGGCATATCTATTTCTGGGATTATTGTCACAAATCTTTCTGCTGCATAAGCAACTATTTCTTTTATCTCTTCTTGGGTATAGTATTTTGCAGGAGCATTAGGGTCTGTGTGGTTGCCTTGACCACCTATAGTAGTCAATTTTGGAAATGCCTTAATTTCAATACGCCATCCAGGGGCATCGGTTAAATGCCAATGAAATGTGTTTAGTTTGAGCTCAGACATTAAGTTAATAATTTGCTTTACTTTTTCTTTGCCGAAAAAATGTCTTGATTCATCTAGCATAAATCCTCTGTATACATAGCGAGGTTTGTCTTTAATAAGACCACACGGAATAGCATTACTATTTGATAATTTTACGCCTTGCCAAATAGTCATTAATCCATAAAAAACACCTTTAGGATTCTCAGCTGTCAATTTGATTTTATTTCTATCTATTTCCAGTTTATATGCTTCGGTATCATCAAGCCCTAAAGTAGATAATTCTATCTCAATTAACCTTTTAGAATTGTTGCTAATAGTAATGCCTATTTCATTTATTTTTTTTTCAAAAACACGGATAACAGGATTTAAAATACTATCGGAAGTAACTATATTAATATCTTTTTTAAAAGTAAAATAACCTGGCTGAATTGAAATGCTATTGGGATATGGTATGATTTTCCAATTTTCTTTTTTTTGTGAAGTACAACCAATTGCCATTATTGAGCAAACAACAAGGGTTAAAAAGTATCTCATAGTATTAATTTATAATATCAGTGAGCTTTAAATATAAATCAATTCGGGTCATTTAAAAATTATTTATATATATATATTCTTTTTTTGATTTCTTCTCAATAGAAGAGACATAAACCCTTTAAAAAAGGTTCATTGGCATAAAATAATACGAGTTGATGCTCTTTTTTATGATATTAATGTCAAAAAAAAAACACCTTAACCCTCTATTATTATAACAAATAAAATGATGCCTATCTATAC
>NZ_JADGES010000157.1 GCF_016744255.1 Maribacter sp. | reverse complement strand
GGTGAAATTTCCATGTTATTTTTAAGTTAGATACTAACAAATATATAATTTTTATAGTAAAAATTTGCATAATTCATAATTTAGAGCTGTTTTTAGTTGAAAATTCAATAATTTATTATCCATATTAGGTACTTCTTAAATACTCCTTAATCTATAATTTAAAATTCTTAATACAGAACTATAAACTATATTTGCAGCGATTTAAAATTTATTTATATGAAAGCTGGTATTGTAGGCTTACCAAATGTTGGTAAATCAACTCTTTTTAATTGTTTATCTAATGCTAAAGCACAAAGCGCTAATTTTCCTTTTTGTACAATAGAACCTAATATAGGAGTAGTTAATGTGCCAGATTCTAGATTAGAAAAATTAGAAGAATTGGTAAACCCAGAACGCGTTTTACCAGCAACTGTAGATATCGTAGATATTGCAGGATTGGTAAAAGGAGCGAGTAAGGGAGAAGGACTAGGAAATCAGTTTTTAGGAAACATAAGAGAAACAGACGCTATTCTTCATGTTCTTCGTTGTTTTGATGATGATAATATAGTACACGTAGATGAATCTGTAGATCCTATTAGAGATAAAGAGACAATCGATATGGAACTACAATTGAAAGATTTAGAAACTGTCGATAAGAAATTAGAAAAAGTTAAGAAAGCTTCTAGAACAGGAAATAAAGAAGCACAGAAGGAAGAAGCTGTGTTAGTGGCAATCAAAAATGGTTTAGAAGCAGGTGTTTCAGTAAGAGCTATAGAGATAAGTGAAGATGATAGAACTGAATTTGTAAAGCCGTTACAGTTTATTACGGATAAGCCTGTTATGTATGTTTGTAACGTAGATGAAGGTGCTGCAGTAAAAGGCAATGCGTATGTGGACAAAGTGAAGGAGTGTGTAGCCAAAGAAAATGCAGGGGTTATAGTATTAGCCGTAGGAACAGAAGCAGATATTACGGAGTTAGAAACCTATGAAGAGCGCCAGATGTTTTTAGAAGACTTAGGGCTAGATGAGCCTGGTTCTGCTAAGCTTATTCGCGGAGCTTATAAATTATTAGAATTAGAAACTTATTTCACAGCAGGGGTTAAGGAAGTACGTGCATGGACTATTCCTGTGGGAGCTACCGCACCACAAGCAGCTGGAGTTATACATACCGATTTTGAAAAAGGATTTATTCGTGCCGAAGTAATTGGTTATGATGATTATGTAACTTTTGGTAGTGAGGCTAAGGTTAAAGAGGCCGGTAAAATGCGAGTAGAAGGCAAAGAATATATAGTTAAGGATGGCGATGTTATGCATTTCCGTTTTAATGTGTAAATACTAGATTAAACACACTAATTTTATAGAAGCACTTGTAAAGGTTATAATACCTTTGTAAGTGCTTTTTTATGTGTATTATTTGAATAGAAATTTTAATATGAAACTGATAAAACTATTGTTTTTACTTTTAGCTAGCATAATCTATAGCCAAGACAGCTTAATAGTTTCTAAAGCTAAAAAAACTATTATTTTAAGAAATTCAACAAACAAGCCTTTTGACTTGGAGTCCTTTTTAAAAGCTAAAGATTTTCCCGATTGTGATAAAACAAGAATAGATATTAATGAAAACAAAATACACACTTCTTGTTATGCTAATGGAGATATAGAAGAGCTTACAATAAAACAACCCGATGACCTTTTAAATACAGTGCGTTTCTATGAGAATGGAAACAAAAGAAATGTTGTTAAAAGTAAAGGGGCATACATAGAAGGTGTTTTGTTAGGTTACCATAGAAATGGAGTTTTAGCAGATAGTACCAATTATAAAGATGGTGCTATGTATGGTGTCTCAAAAACATTTTATAACAATGGAGCCTTAAGATCTAAGAGAACCTACCATCAAGAAAATTCATTAGCTGGATATTCGCAGGCAAAAGATGGTTATTGGGAGGTGTTCTATGCTAATGGACAGCTAGAGCTAACGTACACAATAAAAAATGGACAATGGAACGGAAAACGAGTTTCATACCATAAAAATGGAAAGGTTGATAAAGATCAAAATTATACTTTTGGTAAGTATGATGGAGTTTTTAAAGAATACCGTACGGATGGAAGCCTATATGAATTACGCTTGTTTAAAAACGATAAAAGAATAGGGATTTGGAAAAATTTCACAGACAAAGGGGTACTTACATTAACCGAAGAGTATAAAGAAGGGAAACTAATAATAAGAACAGAGTACTTTTATGAGGAAGGTATTTTAGAGAAAACTGTTTCCTATAATAATGGAGTTCGGTCAGAGAAATTATATCACTAATAAGTTTATGAAATCATTTAAATTTATATTGTTTTGGATGCTGGTAGGAATATTGGTTTTTACTATACTTTCGTTTGGCTTAGCTAGCGTTAAAGAATATATGACTCCAGAGCATTTAAAACATGATATGTATAGTATGTTTAGAAACATGTTTGCTGGAGGTAGCGCTGTATTAGGTGCTTTTTTTGGGTTGCTTCTCGCAATTTACAAACTCGTTATACCAGCTTTCACCAAAGAGGTTAGCGTGTTTAGCGCGGTTACGATTTTGTTTTTTTTAGTTTTTAGTTGTTTGTTTTTTATGTAGCATACTATATCCTAAATTCTCTTCTTTAATCCGAAGTATCTTTTTAGTTCACAACAAATATATCAGACGAGGGGTAGGATATATGTTGCTGTTGTTTGCCCCTGATTAGATGTTTGTTTAATCCTTAATCCATTTATCTAATCCGTGTTTTTATACTCTAATTTGTATTTTGAACATTGTAATATGTTATAGCCAAAGGATTCTTAATTGAACAGTCGCCCTAATTTAGCTTTATGTTTAAAACATCTTCCAGAACAAGTATCGGTATTATTTATGCTATTCTTGGTGTATTATTATTCTCAGCAAAAGCGGTACTTGTAAAAGTTGCATATACCTATAACATAGACCATTTATCCCTTTTACTTTTTCGTATGGTTTTTGCGTTACCTTTTTATGTAGTAATAGCATTAAAAAAGAATAAAAATAGGACTAATGACATAAGCAGTAAAGATTATTTATGGTTAATATTATTTGGTTTCTTAGGCTACTACCTGGCCAGTTTATTCGATTTTATGGGTTTGCAATATATTAAAGCAGGTTTAGAAAGAATCATTTTATTTGTATACCCAACCATAGTTGTGCTGTTGTCATGGGTGTTTTTTAAGAAGAAAATATCCAAGAAACAATCTATAGCAATTTTGGTTACCTATGTAGGTGTTTTAGTTACGTTTTGGCAAGAAATAGGATTAAATGGAGAAGCAACATATAAAGGAGTAATTCTTATTTTCCTAAGCGCCATTACATATGCAGCATATTTGGTTGGTAGTGGGTGGTTAATTCCAAAATTTGGAGCATCCAAGTTTACTGCTAATGCTATGATAGTCTCCACGGTATGTATTTGTATTCACTTTTTAATACAAGGCGATATGGCTATTTTTAAGTACCCAAAAGAAGTCTATTATATTGGACTAGCAATGGCTATTTTTTGCACTGTAATCCCTTCTTTCTTAGTCTCTGCTGCCATTCAAAATTTAGGTGCCAATACATTCTCTATTTTTGGTAGTTTAGGTCCAATTTCAACCATACTATTGGCTTTTATATTTTTAGATGAACGGATTAGTTCTTGGCAATTTCTAGGAATAGTTATTGTAATATTTGGAGTGTCTTTGGTAACTAAAAGTAAAAAATAAGACCCTTATTGTTATTTAATAATAGCTATTTTTTTCAATTTTATATTATATCAACAAAACAAAATCACTTATTGTTAATTACTTTAATAGATAGGGGTTTTATTATTTTATAAGTCGTGTTATATTAGCAACACTTTCGTTTAAATCCCTACGTATGGCAGAAAATACCCAATATACCGAAGATAATATCCGCTCCCTGGACTGGAAGGAGCATATTCGTATGCGACCAGGGATGTATATTGGAAAATTGGGAGACGGGTCTTCTGCAGATGATGGTATCTACATTCTTTTAAAAGAAGTTATAGATAACTGTATCGATGAATTTGTGATGGGAGCAGGGAAGACCATAGAGATTGCAATAAAAGATAATATTGTTAATGTTCGAGATTATGGTCGTGGAATTCCATTAGGAAAAGTGGTCGATGTAGTTTCTAAGATGAACACGGGTGGTAAGTACGATTCTCGGGCCTTTAAAAAATCTGTTGGACTGAATGGGGTTGGTACTAAAGCGGTAAATGCGTTATCTAGTTTCTTTAGAGTACAATCTTCTAGGGACAGCCAAATAAAAGTAGCCGAGTTTAGTCAAGGTAATTTAATGACGGAAGAAGGGCCTAGTGAAACTTCGCAACGTAAAGGAACTAAAGTGTCTTTTACTCCAGATGAGCTTATATTTAAAAAATACATCTACCGTAACGAGTATGTGGAACGCATGCTTAAAAATTATGTATATCTAAACCCAGGATTAACTATCCTTTTTAATGGA
>NZ_JADGES010000156.1 GCF_016744255.1 Maribacter sp. | reverse complement strand
TTTTTAAAATTAGAATTTTCCTTAGATAAAGAAGCACTGAAAAGATAAAAGTTATTCTGACCTACTAAAAAAGAAGCATTGTTTGTGTAGGATAAGGCCACAGTAGCCTTTGTTTGCAATGGGTAGCTAGATTGTACTTTAGGGTACTGAAAATTAGTTACTTTTTTTTCGAATACCTGGGAATAAATCGGATGCGTAAAAGCGATGTTTGAAATACTATGCTCTTCGGATCTTTTTTTATTTAATTTCGTTGAAAAATAGTGCGAAGTTAGGCTGTTATAAGAATTAATTTCTATTGGAACACTTGGTATCACCACTAAAGTTCCTCCTTCTTTTGTAAAAGAATGTAGTGCTGTAGTTAGGGCATTTGGAATATTCTGTATTTCGTTAAGTACAATGGTGTTTTGTTTTTGCAGCAGACTGTAATTAAGGTTTTTTAGATGGTATTCCGAAAATGTAAATTCATCTTTGGTATATATCCTTTTTAAAAACGAATTGTTTTCGCCAATTACCAGTACTTTGATTTTTGGTTTTTGGTTCAAATTAAAATACAAACTATTATCGTATTTTAAACCTTTATCTATTATAGTTACCTGCCCTTCTAGGCTTTCATTTTTTGGTATAGTAAAGGTTACATTGGCTTTTTTGTTGGTATTAAAAACGGCAGATGTTTTAGCGATTAGTTTTTCTCCATTATAAAGAGAAACGGGTGTACTTTCTATTTCGGTAGTACTAGTTAGTTTGGTTACTACATTTATGTTTTCATTAATAATAGCATCTACATATAAACTATCGATACTTATATTTAGGTTATTATCGGGTCTTTTTACAACAAAGTAGGTGTTTTTATTTTCTAAAGAATCTAATTCAGAAGAAATCATATTCTCTTGAAAATCAGAAACCAATATGGTGTTTTTAATAGAAGAAACGTTTTCTGAGAAGAGTGTTTTTGCTTTTAGTAAAGCTGCATTTAACGGTAATTGAGTGGTACTGTGATCCAGAGACAATAAATCATTTTGTATCTCTTTAATGTCTACATTTTTAAAAACCTTATCGTTTGTAAACAGACTTATCTTTTGGTCTTTTGGAGTTTCTTTTAGCAGTTCTTGTACGGCATTAGAAAGTAAAGAACCATTTTCTTTAATAGCTTGCATACTAAAGGAGTTATCTAAATATATTACCGTTTCTTTTGTTGTTAATGCTGTTTTCTTTGCAAAAAAAGGCTGAGCAAAAGCAAGTACTAAAGCGGCTATAATTCCTAATCGAGTTACTAAAAGCAGCCATTTTTTAAGGGTATTACTTTTTCTAGATTCAGAAATAACTTCCTTTAATAATTTGACGTTTGTAAAAGGAGTTTTTTTAAATTTTCGGAGCTGAAAAAGATGAATAATAATAGGGATAACTAGTAGAAAAAGCCCCCAAAGAAGTTCTGGATATTTAAACTGCATTCATCATATTAATTTCCCAAAGATACTTAAAAAATGTGCATCTGTTTATTGGTTTGCCTTCGAATTATATTGCAATATTTTAAAAAATAGATTCTAACAGAAGAGATAGTAATCTTTGCCTTGCTTTTTATTCCTTTCTTTAAAGAAAGTTTTTATTTCTAATTGTTCTTCTTGGTTAGCAACAGTAACTATACATTGGGCATTTTGCAAATCAGCAATGGTATTAAAATGTTGTATTATATTCTCATAAATAGTTTTACCTATCTTCTTTGGGTTGTCGCAATGCCAAGTAAAAGGAACATTTTTTTTGTTTAATATTTTGGCAATTTCTTTTCCTTTGTTTCCTGCTCCCCAAAGGGCAAGAGGCCTATTGGGGTTAAAATCTAGTTGCAAAAAATAATGCATCTTTAAATCAATAAAATAGTTAGCCGCATAATGCTCGCTAGTTCTAGAAGTACGGTAACTGTAATCTCGCCAATGGTGCAATATTGTATCGCATGGAATTACTTTTAACCCATTCTCGTAAAATCGAAAAGCTAAGTCGTAATCCTCGGGGTATCTGCTAGAGAAAAATGCCCCGCTAGAATCAAAATCTTCTTTGTGTGCCATCCAGCAGGGAGAAGGTATTACGCACTCTTTATAAATTTCTTTAAAATTGTCTCCTTTTTCGGTTAAGGAGTTTAGCCAAGATTCATAACGGGCATACCCGTTACTAATACCTTCTTTTGCAAAATATAATACCTTTCCGGTAGCTAAATAACCTGTTCCTTTTTCCACTAAACTATCCACCATAGTAGAAAGTTTGTTGCTTGGCATAATATCATCAGAATCCATTCTAGTAATAAAATTACCATTGCTTTTGGCATAGGCCAAGCGTAGGGCATCAATAATACCAGAGCCAGAATTGGTAAATACTTGTATCCTAGAATCTACTTCTGCATAAGATTTTAGAATGGTAGCACTAGAGTCTGTAGAGCCATCATCAATAGCTAAAACTTCCCAATTTTTATAGTCTTGTTGTAGTATAGAATCTAGACACTCCTCTAAAAAGGCTTCTGTATTTTTTACGGGAATAAGAATACTTACCAAAGAATTTTGCATGCCTGCAAGGTAATTAAAAGGAAAAATAAAATTATACTCTTTTGTGTTCTTACTTAGATTATTTATTTACATTTACAGCGTAAACTTTAGGGGTGTTCCTATTTTTAGGAACTGAGACATACCCTTTGAACCTGATGCGGTTAGTACCGACGAAGGGAAAAGTTGAAAAACGTATTGTAATATGCGTTTGCAACATTTTCATAGAATGTACCCAATATTCTTCTGGTGTATGTTTATTTCAAAGACGTTTTAGCCTTCTAGGATTTACAGCATATTTAAATATACTGTATATGATTACTATTTATGTCAACGAATCGCCAATAGAAGTTCAAAAAAACAGCACTATTTTACAGCTTTTACAGCAGTTAAAGTCGCCTATACAAGGCGTAGCTGTTGCTATAGATGATACTGTTGTGCCTAATGCTAGTTGGGAATCCTACGTATTAAATACAAACAATAAAATTTTAATAATACAAGCAGCTCAAGGAGGATAAAATGTGCCTTTAGCTATTGGCCATTGGCAATTAGCTTAACACGTAATTAAACAATAATGCTAAAGGCGAAAAGCCAAAAGCTAAAAGCAAAAAAATGAAAAGCAAAGATACCGCACCCAAAGAAGGTCAAATAACCAGAAAACCTTTTCCTAATTCTAAAAAAATATATGTAAAAGGAGAGATTTATCCAGAGCTTAAAGTAGCTATGCGCGAGATTTCTTTAAGTGATACTAAAGATTCCTTAACCGGAAAATTAACACCCAATGAGCCGGTTACGGTTTATGATACTTCAGGCCCTTATACCGATCCCAATAAAGAAATTAATGTGCATAATGGTATTGAGCGTATAAAAGAAAGTTGGATTCTAGATCGCGGAGACGTAGAACAACTAGAAGGTTTTACCTCGGAATATTGCAACGAGCGTATAAAGGATAGTAGTTTAGATCATATGCGTTTTAAACTGGTAAAAAAACCATTAAGAGCTAAAAAAGGCGCAAATGTTACCCAAATACATTACGCAAAAAAAGGAATTATTACTCCAGAGATGGAATATATTGCTATTCGTGAAAATCAGCGAATAGACCAAATGACCGAAATAAGAAAGCAGCATAAGGGAGAGCATTTTGGAGCAGCAATTCCAGAGAAAATAACTCCCGAATTTGTTCGGTCAGAAGTTGCTCGTGGTCGTGCGGTAATACCATCGAATATTAATCATCCAGAGGCAGAGCCTATGATTTTAGGGCGTAATTTTTTGGTAAAAATAAATGCCAATATAGGAAACTCAGCTACCACATCTTCTATAGAGGAAGAAGTAGAAAAAGCTGTTTGGGCTTGCCGTTGGGGCGCAGATAATATTATGGATTTGTCTACAGGACAAAATATTCATGAAACGCGCGAATGGATTGTTCGTAATTCTCCTGTACCAGTAGGTACTGTTCCTATTTACCAAGCTTTAGAAAAAGTAAATGGCGTAGCAGAAGATTTAACTTGGGAAATTTTTCGAGATACCTTAATAGAACAAGCGGAGCAAGGCGTAGATTATTTTACCATCCATGCAGGTGTACTGTTACGCTATGTTCCCATGACGGCAAAACGAGTTACAGGAATCGTTTCTCGCGGTGGTTCTATTATGGCAAAATGGTGTTTAGCACATCATAAAGAAAGCTTTTTATATACCCATTTCGAGGATATTTGCGAAATATTAAAACAATATGACGTTGCTTTTTCTTTAGGCGATGGTCTACGTCCAGGTTCGGTAGCCGATGCTAATGATGAAGCCCAGTTTGCCGAGTTAGAAACTTTGGGAGAATTAACGCAAATTGCTCGGAAACATGAGGTACAGTGCTTTATAGAAGGTCCAGGTCACGTTCCTATGCACATGATTAAAGAAAATATGGAGAAGCAAATTGAAGTTTGTGACGAAGCTCCTTTTTACACCTTAGGCCCATTAACTACCGATATAGCG
>NZ_JADGES010000054.1 GCF_016744255.1 Maribacter sp. | reverse complement strand
TGAAGTTCATTTTTCAATGACTTCATGAGTTTTCTAGTTCCTTCTCTAGTTAGGATTTTTCTACTTTGTTTAACGAGTTCAACCACCTTTTGTTCCATCAGTTTTTTGATTACAAAACGTTTTTGGTATTTGTAATATGCATCCCTTTTTAGGGAGAAGGCATCACAAATAATCTCAATAGAGAGCTGTCTATTTTGTCGATTTTTTGGAGCTACTTTCATTAGGGCTCGATGTTTAACTTTTTTTTTAATTCTTCCACATCTTTGTATCCTAAGTCTTGGGCAGCTACTTCAAGATAACTGTCGTTCACAAGTTTCTCTAAGTCCTTTTTAATAAGAAGGTCTTTGAGTTGTTTTAGCTCTTTTTGAAGTGCTTTAATACGGCTTAATTCATCGTCTGTTTGCATGGTTACACGGGTATTCATTAAATCTTTACGATTATACTTTTTAATCCATACGTTTATAGTACTGGATTGAATACCGTAAGTTAATGCAATTTGTCTTTTGGAATGGTTTCCTTTGGTAAGTTCTGCTAATACTTTGAGTTTAAAACTCTCGCTATAGCGTTTTACATATCCATCATTTTTATACATATACATTTGTTTTTTGTATACATATTTCAGGACGACTCAATATTGAACACAATGCCTGAGCTATAGTTAGTGGCCCTTTTCAGGCTGGCATGTTTTAGTTCATTAATTATACACGTCTTAAGTTTGATTCTCATTAAATTGTTGATATAACTAGAAAGAACAAAAGAGAGAATTAAGGTAAACTATGTAACATTCGATTTTCTAGGATTTACACCATCGATTAGTCGTAAAAGGCAGAAGCGTATCAATCAAACTTTGTTTAAGTTAAAACTCCATCGTATGGTTCACTTACGCCTGTCGGATTTTGCAGGCATTATAGCGGAAAAAGTACGGGGTTGGATTAACTATTATGGCAAGGTAAGAATGAGTGAATTACATTATGTATTCCGCTTCTTAAATATGCGATTAGCTAAATGGGTACGAAATAAATATCGGCGATTTAGGCGTAAATATAGATTCTTTGCATACAAATGGTTACAGGAGACTGCAAAGCATTATCCTAATCTATTTGTGCATTGGAGATATGGTTTTACACCTTAGACTTGTTAAGAAGAGCCGTATGATAGGAGACTATCACGTACGGTTCTGTGAGAGGTTTAGGGGTGAGATTCCCCTTTACCTACTCGACTTTTTAGACGATAGATTGTCTTATTTTTTTCTCCTATTTTTTCAAATAAATCTAGTTCCGCTCCTTTCTTTAAATCTCTACTTGCTGTTGCTGAAGAAATGTCTTTAAAAATATCCATATAATTTTTTCTTGTAAATTCAGTTTTATTTAATGAAATATAATATTCTAACCTCTCTTTTTCATTTAACGTTCGATTATTAAAATCTAATAATTCACTTATTGAAATGTCAATCACGTTTAGCATATATTCAATAAACTTAGTTGATTTTCCAGCTTTATCACTTTCAGCCAAAGCTTTGTAATACTTTTCTTGGTCTTTACTGATTAAAGTTTCAAAGGGCAAAAACTCAAAGATTGGATATTTTTCCATTAAAATTAAAGTTTGCCATAATCTTCCCATTCTGCCATTTCCATCCAAAAATGGATGTATAAATTCCATTTCGTAATGGAAAACACAACTTTTAATTAATTCAATTTCATCAGATTTTTTTAAATATTCAAAAAGGTCTTTCATTAAGTATGGCACATTTCCAAAAGGTGGTGCTAAATGCTCAACTTTTGAACCTTTTACAATTCCCACACTTTGATTTCTATATTTTCCAGAATTTTCAATTAAACCTCCCATTAAGTTTAGATGTGCTTTTAAAAAGGATTTTTCATTAAAAGGATTGTATTCTTCTAAATTTTCGTAGATTTTAATTGCATTTAAAACTTCAAGAACATCTTTTTTAGGACCAATAACTCTTTTGTTTTCAAGAAGTGCAGTTATTTGTTCTTCTGTTAGTGTGTTTCCTTCTATTTTTAAAGAAGAATGAATAGTTTTAATTCTATTCTGTTTTCTTAATTTAGGTGAAGGTTTGTTTAATAAATGGGCATTTACTTCTCCTATTTTCTCTGAAATAGAAGCTATTAATTTTAAAATGGAAGATGTTATTTCGTAAGGTGGTTTCATTCGCAATACTATCATTTGATACTATCAAAGATACAATCATTTAACCTGAATTATCGTTATGAAACGAAATTTTTTGTATTATTGCCAACGGTTTGTGTATGATTAGTAAGGGATTAAATATACAATAATTTTCGAATTTAGCACTTAGCCAAATTTGCAATTTTACTATTACCTTTTTTTATTTAATCGTCAAATTGCAAATTTGGCGGACTTTGTAAATAAGCACTAACTTTTGGTTTGACACTAAACCCTTATTACTTATACACGTTTGTTGTAGTGCGTTATTATTTTCCGAGTTTTTTATGTGCATTGTCATACCAATCAGCATTTGATATAGTAAACTCATATTCTGTTGTAGGTGTATCAATTTCATAAATTTTAAATTTGACACTACCTCCTTTCATTAAGACTTTATGTAATTTTCTTGAATTAGTTGTTCCTAGCCCAAGTCTGTCAGAGTAGTTAGTTGCCCTCAATTTCAGTCTTTCTCCATCTTTATCTTGAACCAAAACTCTATAACTTTCAGACGAATATGCTTTTACAGGGTTATTTCTTGCATATTCATAAAGTTGAATATATATTTTTGAAGGGCTATTTATTAAAAAATCAACATTAAGTTTTGAATTTTGAGTTGCAGTATTACTAAAAACACCTTTTATATGTGAAGAATTTGTTATGTAGCCACTTTTTGTAGGTTCTCCAAATTCATCTACATAATGTCCAACTCTCCACATTCCAGTATTATTAATATTGGCTAATCTGATTCGTTCTTTTTCTTCGGCTTCTTTTACTTTTTGTAAAGCCAATTCCTCTTTTTTAATTTTTTCTAATAATTTTTTAAATTCAGAATTTTTAGGCGATTCTGGATGTCTTTCGGAAAGTTTTTTTATATTTTCTCTTGCAGTTATAAAATCTTTTTCAGAGTATGATTTTAGAACTTTCGCCACAGTTTTTTCTGCTCCGTTCTGACATTCGTCCAATTCAGATGAAGTTTTTTCAATACTTGCTCTTAATTCTTTATTTTCTGCAATTACTTTGTCATAATCGGCTTGAGGAATTCCGCAACTTGAAAAAACTGTCATAGTTCCAATTACATAAATGATACTTTTTAATTTCATAGGTTTCTTTTTTTTCGGGTGTTTTTGTTAATGCACCACAAAAATTGTATATACATACTCGGATTATAAAAATACCCCAGAATATTTTAGAAATTAAAATATTTGTAGGTAATTATTAGCAAAGTAAAGTTAAAAAGGCTACTGTGTAGTACGGAAATCTGTAATGTAGCTTGGCTTTAAGTGTAACTACTTAGAAGACAAGCCTTACTAGGTGTTGTTTGTTCTATTTTTTAAGAAATATGTAACAGTTTATTTGCTTTTTAACTATTATATTTATAGAATCTTAAAAAAAGAAGTGTAACTGTTTTGTGTATAGCAGATTCTATTTTCTTTGGTTTAATCGTAAAAGGGGCAGTTATGAAACAACTTAGAATAAAAGCAGTAGTATTAAGTATGGTTTATGTAGTATTGTTAGCTGTACTGGTTTTAACGTAACTAATTAAAATAGGGGTATATTTTTTATTTTTTTTAGCCAAAGGCCAAAAGCTAAATTACCGCTTCCCAATTTCAATTACTTCTAGGTCCTTAATGTTTGGGCCATCGATTACAAAACGTAGCATGGTACGCATTTGGTGAAAACCGTGTTTGCCACAAGCACCAGGATTCATATGCAGAACGCCTAGTTTTTTATCCATCATCACTTTTAAAATATGCGAGTGTCCGCTGATAAAAAGTTTGGGAGGGTTCTGGCGAATTTCGTTTCTAGTCCTAATATTATATTTTGGCGGGTACCCACCAATATGGGTCATAAGCACATCTACACCTTCGCACATAAAACGATTATTCTCTGGGAATTCTTTCTGAATAATATGGTCGTCTATATTGCCATATACGCCGCGTAAAGGTTTTATTTTCTCTAAAGTATCGGTAACCTCTAAAGTGCCAATATCACCAGCATGCCATATTTCATCTGCTTGTTTGGCATATTTTAAAATGGTATCGTCCATGTGAGAATGGGTGTCCGATAAGAGAAGAATTTTTGTCATTTATAGAGATTGTGAGTGCTATATTTTTATATGCTGCAAAAATAGGCTGAAAAAAGTATCTTTGTAGCTTCACAAAATTAGCATATTCCTTTGAGGTTTTTTATTCAATTTTCATATTTCGGCAAGCACTACCACGGATGGCAGCGACAACCCAATGCTATTACCGTACAAGAGGTTTTAGAGGGTGGTCTATGTACCATTTTAAAT
This sequence comes from Maribacter sp., assembly GCF_016744255.1. Lineage (GTDB taxonomy): Bacteria > Bacteroidota > Bacteroidia > Flavobacteriales > Flavobacteriaceae > Maribacter_B. The sequence continues at coordinate 18,893 of NZ_JADGES010000054.1, read as the reverse complement.
ACCACCGTTGTTTTAACGGGTGCAGGTAGAACAGATGCCGGCGTGCATGCCAAACAAATGTATGGGCATTTTAATTTGGATAAAATGCCAGATGTAGAAGATTTGGTATACCGACTAAACTCCTACTTACCAGAAGATATTGCTGTGGAACGCATTGTAGAGACCAAGGAAGATGCACATGCGCGTTTTGATGCTACCGCACGTACCTATGAATATTGGATAGCCAAGAAAAAAGACCCTTTTAGTACAGATGCTGCGCACTATATAAAACAGGCGTTAAATATAGAGGCAATGAACGAGGCGGCTAAGATTTTATTGACCGAGGAAGATTTTGAGTGTTTTTCTAAATCGAACACCGATGTGTATACCTATCTGTGCAATATTACTCTGGCACATTGGGAGCAAAAAGGCAACCTTTTAATATTTACAATTACTGCCAATCGTTTTTTAAGAAATATGGTTCGCGCTATTGTGGGAACCCTCTTAGAAGTAGGTATGGGGAAAATAAAAGTAGAAGATGTTAATACCATCATAAAAAGTAAGGATAGGGCAAAAGCGGGTGTTTCTGTACCCGCAAAAGGGTTATATTTGACCCAAGTTTTATACCCTAAAACAACTGTGGATTAGCATGAGTAAAGATTCTGGAATAGCATTTGATAAAAACCTTTTTAAAAGACTTATGGGGCATACCAAGCCATATAGGGTTACTTTTTATGGGGTTGCGCTAGCTGCTATTTTGGCATCCATATTTGCGGTTTTAACTCCTATTTTGGTAGGGCGTATTATAGACGATGGAATAAAGGCAAAAGATGCCGATATGTTATTTGTATTTACCATGGCTTTATTGGGGGTTTTGGTAGCGCAAGTTACCAGTCAGTTACTCTTTAATTACTTTGCCAACTGGTTAGGAGAATCGGTAATAAAAGATGTTAGAATAAACTTATTTAAAAAAATGCTAAGCTTTAAAATGAAGTATTTTGATACTTCTTCGCTTGGTGTTTTGGTAACCAGAGCTGTAGCAGATATGCAGCGTATTGGTGAAATTTTTAGCCAAGGATTTTTTGTCATTGTAGCCGATTTATTAAAAATGCTGGCAGCTGCTTTGGTAATGTTGTATTTAGATTGGAAGTTGGCGGTTATTGTTTTTGGGCTAATGCCAATAATTCTATACGCAACACGTGTTTTTCAAAAGGCAATGAAAGTGGCGTTTACAGAGGTAAGAGCACAGGTTTCTAATTTAAACTCCTTTGTACAAGAGCGTATAACAGGAATGAAAATAGTACAACTTTTTACTAGAGAAGAAATAGAAAGTAAAAAGTTTAGAGAAATAAATGAGAAGCATAAGAATGCTTGGATAAAGACAGTATGGTATAATTCTATCTTTTTTCCTATAGCAGAAATTGTATCTTCGATTGCTATAGGTTTGGTAGTTTGGTTTGGAATACGACAAAATATTGTAACGACAGGATTGAATGAAATAGGGGATGTTTTTTCTTTCTTTTTCTTGATAGATTTATTGTTTAGACCGCTTCGCCAAATTGCAGATAAGTTTAATACACTGCAAATGGGAATGGTTGCTGCTAATAGAGTTTTTAGCATTTTAGATACAGATAGTAATATTTCTAATGAAGGTACTATTGTAAAAGCCGATGTAAAAGGAGATATTACTTTTAAAGAGGTGCGCTTTGGGTATGTAGAAGGGGAAGAGGTATTGCATGGTATTTCTTTTGATGTAAAAGCAGGGGAGACCGTTGCTATTGTTGGTGCTACCGGAGCAGGAAAATCTACTATTATTAATTTACTGAATCGTTTTTACGAGATAAATTCAGGAGTAATTTGTATAGATAGTATAAATATAAAAGACTTTCAATTATCTTCTTTAAGAGCTAAAATAGCGGTGGTTTTACAAGATGTTTTCTTATTTGCAGATACTATAGCGAATAATATTTCTTTAAAAGAAAAGAGCATCACCAAAGAAACCATACAGAAGGCAGCGGAAGAAATTGGGGTTCATGAGTTTATTAGTAGTTTGCCTGGCGGTTATGATTATGATGTTAAAGAGCGTGGCGCTATGTTGTCTAGCGGACAGCGACAGTTAATTGCTTTTTTAAGGGCTTATGTTAGTAACCCTAGTATTTTGATTTTGGATGAGGCAACATCTTCTGTAGATACCTATTCCGAACAATTAATACAAAGTGCCACAGAAAAAATTACAGAAGGCCGTACTTCTATTATTATTGCACACCGTTTAGCAACAGTGAAAAAAGCAGATAAAATTATAGTAATGGATGCTGGTAAAATTGTAGAAATAGGAACACATAAAGAATTGCTTAATGCTAATGGGTATTATAATAATTTGTACGAGGCGCAATTTTTATCGGAAGAAGAAGTAGCCTAATTAAATTAAGTCTTCTTTAATCATTGCTGTTAGTTCTGGCAATCCTTTATACAGAACAAATTCTCCATTTTTAATATACGATATCAATCCAGTTTCTTCACTCACTACAAGTGCTAAAGAATCTGTTTTTTCCGTAATTCCTATAGCAGCTCTATGTCTAAGGCCAAAGCGTAAAGGAATAGTACGTTCGTTAGATACTGGTAATGTAACTCTAGTTGCAACAATATAGTTTCCAGAAATAATAGCGGCACCATCGTGCAAAGGACTGTTTTTGTAGAAAATACTTTCTATAATAGGCTGTGTAATTTCAATATGCATTTTGTCTCCAGAAGATTTTATAAAATCTAGAGAGTTATTGCGTTCTAAAACCATTAAAGCACCTGTTTTGGTACTCGCCATTTTTTCGCAGGCAGTAACAACAGCATCTATATTAATACTACTAGAAAGCCCTTCTTGTTTTAAGAATTTAAAATGCTTTATAAAATTACGTTTGTTAGAGAAATTAGTAGAACCAATCATTAAAAGAAATTTTCGAATCTCTTGTTGAAAAACAATAATAAGAGCAATTAAACCAACTTGCATAAAAGCACCTACCATACTGCTTATCATTTCCATGCCTAATAGTTCGGTAAGTTTCCAAAAGGCCCAAACAATTACAATACCTATAAAAATGTTAATAGCAACAGAACCACGGATTAATTTGTAGATATAGTAGAGTAAAACGGCTACTAGGATGATATCTATAATATCAGTAATTCGTATATCTATAAAGTTTAAAAAGTCCAATCGCGGTAGTTTTTGTAAAATTAGGAAAAATAAGTCTATTGCTAATGTATGTATACTTTTTTCTAGAACCCTTTATAAATTTGGTATTTGAATTACTTATTCTATTTCAGACAAAATAAGAAAGGTGTTGGTGTCGCCATAAATCATTAATTGATCCAATAGTTTTTGTAAAGCAATTTGATTTTCTAAGACCACTTTTAAATGTATGTTCTGGCTTCCTGTAATTCGGTGGGCTTCTTTAACTTCGGGGAAGTCTTTAATTATATCTAAAACGAACTTCAATTGGCCTGGGAAAATTTTAAGAAGGATAAAGGCTTCTATGTCGCATCCTAATTTTTTGTTATCTATGGTAATGCTATATTTTTGGATAACTCCTAATTCCTCCATTTTTTGCACTCTTTCTCTAACGGCAGAAGGGGATAGGTTTATTTTTCTTCCTAAATCAGCAAAAGAAACTCTAGAATTTTCTTTCAATAACTCTAATAATTGCTTGTCTATTTTATCTACCATGGAATCCATTTTAATTTAGTGGAAAATACATTTTTATTGACGAATATTTACTTTTTTACGAAGGAATCGATTTTTAGAAATTTGATTTTCGATATATCTTTGTTTTAAATTTATAGGTTATGAGCATACTCTTAATTTTTAAAAATAAAGACCCTAAGCCTTGGCAGAAAATGCTAAAGGAAAAATTACCTAAGGAGGTTGTGGAGATATACCCGGATGTAAAAGATGCTGCCACGGTAGATTTTGTTCTATGTTGGAAACCTAAGAAAGATGTGTTTAAAGAGCTTCCTAATATAAAGGTGGTGCAATCTGTGGGGGCTTCGATAGATCATATAATCCATTCGCAAACCTTAAAGGACGATTGTATAGTTACAAGAATAGTGGATGAAAATTTATCGCAAGATATGTGGGAGTTTTTGGCAGCGATAGTTTTTGGGGAACTTAAAAATACCAGCCTGTATATGGAACAGCAAAAGATAAAAAAATGGGAGCAACATGCATACCGTTCCTTTAAAGATGTTACCGTTTCTATACTTGGTTTGGGTAGTATAGGAGCATATGTGGCTCAGAATTTTGCTAAATTAGGGTTTAAGGTAAAAGGCTGGAGTACTACCGGAAAAGATATTTTGGGAGTCGATAGTTTTCATGGAAAAGGAGAGTTTAAAAGCTTTTTAAATCAAACTAATTTTCTAATTAACCTTTTACCGTTAACTAAAGAAACACAGGATATATTAAATAAAGATAGTTTGGGAAGTTTAGCAACTAATGCTTTTTTGATTAATGTAGGTAGAGGAGAACATCTAATAGAAAAAGATATACTGCAATTATTAGATTCTTCGGTTCTTTCTGGTGCTTTTCTAGATGTTTTTAGAGAAGAGCCACTACCAGAAAATCATCCTTTTTGGAAACATCCCAAAATTAGAATAACACCCCATATAGCAAGTCTTACAAATATGGAAAGTGCTGTGAATCTTATTGTAGATAACTACCATAGGTTTTTAAGTAAGGAAGAATTATTAAATGTAGTATCACTAAAAAAAGGATATTAATTATGAATGGAATTTTTCATTTAGCGTTTAAAGTAAAAGATATTAAAAGTACTATTTTGTTTTACCACAATATACTAGGGTGTTCCTTGGGACGCCAAACCGATAATTGGGTCGATTTTAATTTTTTTGGACATCAAATTTCAGCCCATGTATCTAAAAATATATCCGAGTTAGACTATTGTGGTAAAGTAGAGGGGCTTAAAGTTCCTATTCCTCATTTTGGATGTATTTTGGAGCCAGAAGATTTTAAAACAATTAAAAGTAGATTAGAAAAGAGCGATATTCCTTTTTTAGTGCCACCACAGACGAGGTATAAAAACAACAGAGGAGAGCAACAAACAATGTTCGTATTAGATCCTAGTAATAATGCCTTAGAGTTTAAAAGCTTTAGTAACGCGGAAGCTATTTTTGATTAAGAACAGAAATAACCTTGTAATAGCAATAAATATACTTCTTAACTGCTTTTTAGAGCATTAAATAAGTGTACACACTCCATAGCTTCTTTAACGTCGTGTACCCTTAAAATATTTGCTCCCTTCTCTAAACATACCATGTTTAAAGCGGTGGTGCCATTCAATGCATTTTTGGCATCGGTTTCTAAGGTTTTGTATATCATAGATTTTCGGCTTAAACCTGTAAGTATAGGAACTTCTATGTTTTGTAAAAGTTCTAATTGGTTTAAGAGTTCAAAATTTTGGGATACTGTTTTAGAGAATCCAAATCCGGGATCTAGTATTATATCATTTACTCCTGCTAATCGCGCATTGTAAATTTGCTCCGAAAAATAATAGATAATATCTTGTGTTAAGTCTTTGTATTCGGTGTTTTGTTGCATGTTTTGGGGTGTGCCGCGCATATGCATTAGAATATAAGGCACTTTTAATTGGGCTACGGTGGTAAACATGTTAGCGTCTAATTGCCCGCCAGAAATATCATTAACCATAGCCGCGCCTTCCTCTACGCATGCTTTAGCTACCGCACTTCTAAACGTATCTACAGAAAGGATAGATTCAGGGAACTCTTTACGGATAGCTTTAATAACAGGTAAAATACGTTGCAGTTCTTCTTCTTCAGAAACTTCTTTAGCTCCCGGTCTAGAGCTGTAGGCCCCAATATCGATAAACGAAGCTCCTTCTGTTAGCATTTTGCCCACCTGAGCGATACTATTTTCTATTTTTTTATAGACACCACCATCAAAAAAAGAATCGGGAGTAACGTTAAGTATGCCCATTACTTTGGGTGTATTTAAATCTACAAGGTTTTCGTTACAATTAATGGTCATTTTTGTAAATAATTGGTGTGTAAATACTTGACAAAGAAAGATTAAATCGAGAACTTTGACGTTTACAATATTTTAAGCGAAATTTACGCAAATTAGATATACATGCAGCATACTTCCGAGCAATATAATGAGGTTATAAAAATTTGCAAAGATTTGTTTCAGAAAAAGATGACAGATTACGGCAGCGCATGGCGTATTCTTAGATTACCTTCTTTAACGGATCAAATCTTTATTAAAGCACAAAGAATTAGAAGCTTGCAACAAAATGCCGTCCGCAAGGTAGATGAAGGGGAGCGTTCCGAGTTTATTGGTATTATAAACTATTCTATTATGGCTTTAATTCAGTTAGAGCTAGGAGTAGTAGATCAGCCAGATTTGCAAACAGAGAAAGCGGTAAGTCTTTACGAGAAACATATTGCAGAGACAAAATCGTTGATGGAAAATAAAAATCACGATTATGGAGAAGCGTGGAGAGATATGCGCGTGAGCTCTTTGACCGATTTAATACTACAAAAGTTGCTACGAGTAAAACAAATAGAAGACAATCAAGGGAGAACATTGGTTAGTGAGGGTATAGATGCTAATTATCAAGATATGATAAATTATGCGGTATTTGCGATGATTCATCTTCAAGAAAACAACAACAAATAGTATGAAATATTTAGTAGGGTTTAGTAGAATATTTGTTGGGATACTTTTTATCATTAGTGGCTTTATTAAACTAAATGACCCCGTTGGATTTTCTTTTAAATTAGAAGAGTATTTTAGTGAAGCGGTGTTAAATATCCCTTTTTTAGTACCCTTTGCGTTATGGGTTTCTCTAGGAGTGGTTATTTTTGAAGTTCTCTTGGGAGTTATGTTATTGGTAGGTTACCGCGTTAAGTTTACCGTTTGGAACCTATTGCTAATGATTGTATTTTTCACATTTTTAACCTTCTACTCGGCTTATTTTAATAAAGTAACAGATTGTGGTTGTTTTGGAGATGCTGTTAAATTAACACCTTGGGAATCTTTTACTAAAGACTTGGTTCTCCTTATTCTTATTCTTATTTTATTTTTTGGTCAAAAGTATATACAGCCTTTATTTAGATCCTATCCTAATAGAGTAATCACAGCAGTGGCACTTGTTTTATGTGTGGGTTACGGGTATTATGTGCTGAACCATTTACCAGGAATAGATTTTAGACCATATAAAATTGGAGCTAATATTGAAGCCGGAATGACAGTTCCAGAAGGAGCGCCAGAAGCACAGTTCGACTATGCTTGGAAGTTTAATGTAAATGGAGAAGAGCAAATTGTGCATACACCAGGAGATTACCCAACAGTAGATGGAGAATTTATAGGTGTAGAAACTACGGAATTACAGGCTGGGTACGAGCCTCCTATTCACGATTTTACGGTAGAACAAAACGGAGAAGATTTTGCTTCTAGTTTATTACAAGAACCTAAATTGGTTATGGTAGTAGCTTATGACTTAAGGAAAACAAATACAGATTTTTACGTTGAGGTTAAGCAAATGGCCGATGCTGCAATAAAGAAAGGCTATAAAGTAATTGCTATGTCTGCCTCTAATGCGGAACAAGCAAAAGCGATTATAGATACCTATAATCTAAATTTGGAGTTTTATTACACAGACGAAACAGCACTTAAAACTATTATACGCTCTAATCCAGGTGTGTTAGTTCTAGAAAAGGGAACCATACAGCAAAAAGTACATTATAATGATTTGGATAATCTTTTATTCGATTAAATTGTAGTATATGAAAAAAGCAATTATTACGAGTACTCTTTTTATAGCTTCTGTGCTATTTGTAAATGCGCAGAATAAAACCTTTGCAGCGGAAGCACTTGCAGATCAACTAATGGATTTGGAAGGAAAGACTATAACATTTGAAAATGTTTTAAAAGCGCATAAGAATAAAGTAATCTTGTTAGATATTTGGGCGTCTTGGTGTAAAGATTGTGTGGTTGGTATGTCTATATTAAACAAAATAAAAAAAGACTATCCAGAGGTGGCTTATGTCTATATTTCTTTAGATAGAAACAAAGAGATCTGGGAGAAAGGTATTAAAAGATTTAAGATAGAAGAAGGGTCACATTATTGGGCGCCAAAAGGATGGAAATCCGATTTGTTTACGGCTATAGATTTAGATTGGATTCCTAGATACATGGTCCTAGATAAAGATGGTAGTATTAAGTTATATAAAGCTATTAAAGCAGAAGATAAAGAGATTATAAAACAACTTACAAAATAAAGAGATGAGAGGTAAAATAGTAGCAGGAAATTGGAAGATGAATAAAAATTTAGCGGAGACTGAAGCACTTTTAACAGAGCTTTCGGCTAAATTACCAGACACTACAGCAGAAGTAATGGTCGCACCGACTTTTGTGAATTTAGTAGCAGCTAAACATAGTTTAGAATCTTCTACTATCGAAGTTATTGCACAAAACATGCATTTTGCAGAAAGTGGCGCTTATACTGGAGAGATTTCTGCAGATATGCTTTTAAATATTGGTGTTGATACTGTAATTATAGGACACTCCGAAAGGCGTGCTTATTTTGGTGAAACAGATGAGATTTTAGAGAAGAAAGTAAAAGCTGCTCTAGCAAAAAACATGAGAGTAATGTTCTGTTTTGGTGAGGAATTGGCCGATAGAAAATCAGAAAATCATTTTAATGTAGTGGAGAGCCAGATTAAAAATGCACTTTTTTCTTTAGATGCTAGCGCATGGAGTAAAATTGTATTGGCTTATGAGCCTGTATGGGCAATTGGAACAGGAGAAACAGCTTCTGCAGAACAAGCACAAGAAATGCATGCTTTTATTCGTAAAACTATAACAGATGGTTTTGATGCTGCTATAGCAAATAAAGTATCTATTTTATACGGAGGTAGTGTAAAGCCAGGAAACGCATCGGAGATATTCTCTAAACCAGATGTGGACGGTGGTTTAATTGGTGGAGCTGCATTAGTAGCAGATGATTTTGCAGCAATTATAAAAGCTATTTAATCCCATTTAAGAATTGCATAGTAAAGCTGTTTAGAGGAGTGTTTCTAAGCAGCTTCTATTTTATAAGTTATTTATCTATTCCTTTATTTTAAAAAAGACATGTCGAACATTATATATATAGAATACGCTTTTATCGTTGCTCCAGTACAACCAACTTCCGATATTTTAATAGCAGAATTAGGAGAAATAGGTTTCGAGAGTTTTGTAGAAAACGAAAATGGAGTATTGGCGTATATTCAAAAAACAGATTGGCAAGAAGCGAGGATAAATGAGGTAGAGATATTGAAGAATGAAAATTTTAAAATAGAATATACCGTTAAAGAGATAGAACAAGAGAATTGGAATGCTACTTGGGAAGAGAATTTTAAACCCATACAAGTTGATGATGCCTGCGTGGTTAGAGCCCCTTTTCATGATACTCCTGCAGTGAATTATGATATTGTTATAGAACCCAAAATGAGTTTTGGAACCGGGCACCATGAAACTACATTTATGATGCTGAAACATATTTTAGAAAATGATTTTAAAGGAAAATCGGTTTTAGATATGGGTAGTGGTACTGGTGTATTAGCAATATTGACAGCTATGAAAGGTGCGTCACCAGTAGAAGCTATAGATATAGATAATTGGTGTTATTTAAATGCAAAGGAAAACGTGGAAAGAAATGGTTTTCCTAATATTCAGGTTTTAGAAGGTGATGCAAGTCTCTTAGAAGGGAAAAAATTCGATGTTATTATAGCCAATATAAATAGGAATATACTATTAGCAGATATTCCTAAATATGCAAAATGTTTACACCCTGGAGGTTCCCTTTTTCTAAGTGGATTCTACCAAGAAGACCTAAATATGATTTCGGGTAAATGCGAAGAACATTCGTTAAAATTTGAAAAAAACCTAGAAAAAAATAATTGGGTTGCTGCAAAATATGTATTTTAGTTTATATAAAACCCTTATAATATGAGTACCAGGGAAGAAATATCAGAAGAGTTATTATTAGAAGAAGAGACAGTAAACCAAAACGAAATTGTGCTTTTTAATGATGATGTAAATACTTTTGACCATGTCATTGATACTTTGGTATCTGTTTGTGATCATACTTCGGAGCAAGCAGAACAATGTTCAATGATTGTACATTACAATGGAAAATGCACGGTTAAAACTGGAGAGTTTAAAGATTTAAAACCACGTTGTACGCGTCTTTTACAAGCAGGCTTAAATGCCGAAATTGTATAAATGTTTTTGTTTTTTTACAGATAAAAGCTATACTTTTAAGAAAATATATTTTCTTTGAAACATAAGATTTTCTTACTTTTTTACTTCCTTGTGTTTTGTGGTTTCTCTCAAGAATTGCCACCTATTCAAAATTACTCTGCTGTTACTTATGGTGGAGCCAACCAAAATTGGTCTATTACACAAACCAAAGAGAAGTACATCTATGTAGCTAATAATAGTGGGTTACTAGAATTTAATGGCGCAGATTGGGAATTATACCCATCGCCTAATGGTTCTGTAATTCGTTCCGTAAAAGCCGTAAAAGAGGTAGTGTATACTGGTTGTTATATGGAATTTGGTTTATGGGAGAAGAACAAAAAAGGTAGTTTAGATTATCATTCTTTAAGCCAAGAATTACAATTTCCATTGATAGAAGATGAGCAATTTTGGAATATTATAGCTTATAAAGATTGGGTGTTGTTTCAATCGTTACAGCGTATCTATGTATATAATACGAAAGATAAAACCCTAAATAGTATAGACTCACCGTCCAAAAGGGCGCAAATTTTTAAAGTAGAAGATGTCGTCTATTTTCAGCAAAGTAATGTTGGTATTTTTAAAATAGAAAACGGCAAGGCAGTTCTAGTATCCGATGATTTTATTGTTAAGAATAAGACAGTAGTAGGGGTTTTTCTAAAAAATGAAAAGCTTACGTTTCTGGTCGAAGACGGAATGTTTTATACTTTGGAAGATACCATAATGAAACCTTGGCAAACAGCACTAAACAAAGCGCCAATAGCCATAAATGTATATAGTAGTCTGCAACTGGCAGATGGCAGTCTAGTGTTGGGCACCATTTCTAATGGTATTTATCATTTAAATAAAAAAGGGGAGCTCATTAATAAAATAAATCAGCAAAACGGGCTGAATAATAATACAGTACTATCTGTTTTTCAGGATGTAGATAAAAATTTGTGGTTGGCATTGGATAATGGAATATCCGTAATAAATTTAGATGTTCCTTTTCAAGAGTATATAGATAAAATAGGGAAATTGGGGCAAGTGTATGCAGCCAAACTTCACCAAGATTATTTATATCTAGGGACTAATCAAGGTTTGTTTTATAAGAAGGTAGGTACGCAAAATGATTTTAATTTTATTGTAAATACCAAAGGACAGGTTTGGTGTTTAAGAGAAATTAATGGGGACCTATTTTGTGGACATAATAATGGCACATATCGCATTTATAATAATACGGCATCCTTGGTTTCTAATTTCCCGGGTACTTGGGACATTAAAACGGTGTATAATAACCCTAATATTTTATTACAGGGGAATTATCAAGGATTAAGTATTTTAGAGAAAAAAGGGGGTAGTTGGGGCTTAAGAAATAAAATAGAAGGTTTTGATATTGCTTCTCGATTTTATGAATGGGTAGAGGAGGATAAGATTGTTGTAAATCATGAAAATAAAGGAATTTTTGTTTTGCAGCTAGATAAGGATTTCAGAAGAGTACATACCGTTACAACCCAAGAACCCAAAGGTACAGGAGCAAGTTTAGTAACATACAGAAACCAGATACTGTATATCAACAATAATGGCATATTTGTATTCGATACTACTAGAGGTAAATTTGTGAAAAATGAAAATCTCACGACTAATTTTTTTAAAGAAAAAGAACCTCCTATTGGAGTTCTAATACCAGATGGTAAAGAAAACAGACTCTGGGGGTTTTCTAATACGAGCATTCTGAGTTTATCACCATCTAGGCTTAATGATGGTTATGAGATGATAGAGATTCCTGTATCCTTCTCCTTTCGTAGAAATATGGGTGTTTTTGGTTTTGAGTCTATTACTCCGTTAGTAAAAAATAAATATTTAATAGGTACGGCAAATGGTTATACCACTCTGAATCTAGAAAAGTTACAAACCAAAGAATATCAAATTCAAATTACAGGTATTACAAAACAGTCATCAGGAAAGGCTAAAGAAAAACTGCCATTGGTACCGAACCAAGAATTACCATATACCAAAAATAAAATGGAATTTTCTTATAGTGTTCCAGAGTACGATAAGTATATAGAGGTTGTTTATCAATACCAATTGGTTGGTATGCATAAAGGTTGGAGTAATTGGTCTAAAAACACTACAGTCTCTTTTGAGAATTTGCCATACGGCGCATATACTTTTAATGTAAGAGGTAGACTAAATAACATAGTCACAGAGGTAAAAACAACTTCTTTTGAAATTCTAAGACCTTGGTATTTTTCGTATTTGGCTTATTTTATTTATATACTAATAGTAGGATTACTCTTCCTATTTGTACACAAACAATACAATAGATATTATCGCAAACAACAACAGGATATTTTAAAAGACAATAAGAGAAAGTTAAAGAGAAAAGAGCAAAAAACGCAGCGTAAAATAATAGAAATAACGAACGAAAAGCTAAAAGAAGAAATTGCTTCTAAGAATAGAGAGTTAGCAGTTTCAACAATGAGTATTATTAAGAAAAATGAATTTTTAAATGCTTTAAAATCCCAATTAGCAGAAGCAAAATCTCCACCTCAAATAAAAGCAGTTATTAAAACCATCGACCGTAATATTAATAATGAAGACGATTGGAGGGTTTTTGAGGAAGCATTTAATAATGCAGATAAAGACTTTCTTAAAAAGATAAAAGAACTACATGCCGATTTAACTCCGAATGATTTGCGATTATGTGCCTACTTAAGACTAAACCTTTCTTCTAAAGAAATTGCTCCATTATTGAATATTTCTGCTCGTTCTGTGGAGGTAAAACGATATCGTCTTCGCAAGAAAATGGGTCTAGAGCATGAAAAAGGTTTGGTGGATTATATATTAAGTATTTAAGTAGCACTACATTTTTTATTTTTACCACAACATTACCCATACAAATCTATTTATTGGCCATTGTAAGGTGATTTTTATAGAATCATTTAAGTTTGTGTTAACACTGTTGTATAGGAACTTGTATAGTCATATTCTTAAAGTATTAAGTATTTTTTGATATATGTATATTTTTTGTAGGGGTGTTTTTTTAGAAGAGCAATGGTTTAATAAATATATTGGTACTTCTAAATACAACATAATGAAGAATACTGTATTATCTATTTTTTTAATGTTATGTACTTCTATTATTTGGAGTCAGGATATTACAATTACAGGAAATGTAAAGGAAGCCTCTTTTAAAGAACCTTTACCAGGAGTGAATGTTATTGTAAAGAGCTCTGTAAATGGTACCACAACAGATTTTGATGGAAATTTTATATTATCCAATATAAGTAAAGGAGACATACTTGTTTTCTCTTATTTAGGATTTGTAACAACAGAACGTATAGTTGCAGAGGCTACTACTATTTCAATTGTACTCCAAGAGGATGTAAGTGCCTTAGATGAGGTAGTCGTTGTAGGTTATGGTACTTCTACTAAAAAGGAATTAACAGGAGCGGTTACAGTTGTAGGAGCAGAAAGTATAGAAGATTTAAACCCTACACAAATAGAACAAGCATTGCAAGGACAGGTTGCTGGGGTGCAAATTACTTCTGGTTCAGGATCTCCAGGAGCGGCATCGAATATTCGTATTCGTGGTATTTCTACCAATGGAGATAATAGACCGTTAATTCTTGTAGATGGTAATGTTATTGAGGATTTGAGTGTGGTAAATCCTAGTGATATTGAAAGCATGAATATTTTAAAAGATGCTACAGCTGGTATATATGGGGTAAGGGCTGCGAATGGTGTAATTCTAATAACCACAAAGACAGGAAAAAAGAATACAGATTTAAAATTTAGTTATGATGTTTATGGAGGTTTTCAGCAAACATCTAGAAAAATACCCGTATTGAATGCAACAGAATATGGGGTCTTAATTAACGAAGCACATGCCGCAGCTGGTAGTGCTAATCCATATCCAGATGTGTCTGGTTTAGGAACAGGAACAGATTGGCAAGATGAGGTTTTTCAAAAAGCAGCTGTCGTAAATCATAATTTAAGTATTAGTGGCGGTAGTAAAAAATCGACCTATTCTTTTGGCTCTTCTTTACTTACTCAAAATGGTATTGTTGGTGGCCCTAAAGCCAATTTTAGAAGATTTACAAATAGAATAAATTTTACCACAGATATTCTTGAGAATTTAAAATTAACAACCAATGCTATTTATACTGGAACAAATAGAAAAACACTTTCAGAAAATGCTTTAGGCTCCGTATTGTTTAATGCATTGAATAACGCACCAACATTAGCAGTAAGAGATGCTAATAATGAGTACACTATATCAGAAGGGTTAGGTAATGAAGTAATTAACCCTTTAGCACAAGTAAATGATACATATAACAAGAATGATGTAAGCAAACTTAGTGGTAAAATAGGATTGAGGTATTCTTTCTTAAACGATTTTACTCTAGAATCTAGTTATCAGTTTAATTATGCAGAAGTTAAAATTAAGGATTTTAAACCAGCGGTTTTTTACGGTTCTGGTAAGGTTTTTAATGTAGATAGAAACAATATAAAGGAAGAAAAGAATATATATAAAGATTACACCTTTGATACGTTCTTAAACTATAATAAGGATTTGGGTAAAGTTCATAATGTAAAAGCAACTTTGGGAATGTCTGTTTTTAGAACAAGAGGACAATTGGCAAGTGAAACAGGTTATGATGTAGAAGGGAATAATTTTCAGAATGCATCTATTTCTAATGCTTCCGATGTAGTAAATAATTTTCTTAATGGAGGGGATAAGTTTGATGCTAGACTATTATCCTACTTTACAAGATTACAATACAATTATAAAGGTAAATATTTGCTATCTGGTATTATCAGAAGAGATGGTTCTACGGCGTTTGGACCAAATAATAGATTTGGTTATTTTCCTTCTGGTTCCCTAGGATGGATAGTTTCTGATGAAGCTTTTTTAGCAGATAGTAAAACAGTAAGTTTTTTAAAGCTTAGAGGTAGTTATGGTATTGTAGGTAATGATAGAATTGAGGCAAATGCTTACAGGTCTGTATTATCAGGAGAAGGAACTTATGTTTTTAGTAATAATTTAGTATTTGGTAAAGCAGTAGGAATCCTTTCTAATCCTGAAATTAAATGGGAAGAGCAAAAGACTTTAGATATAGGTATAGATGTAAAGCTGTTTAATAATAAAATAGATATAACAGCAGATTATTTTAAGAAAAGAACAGAAGATTTATTAGTACAACCACCTGTTTCTGGAATTTTAGGTGCTGCTGCACCAGGTTCGCAAGCGCCATTTGTTAATGCAGGAACTGTAGAGAATGAAGGGTTAGAATTTGCTATTGGGTATAACTACGATAAAGGAGGAGATTTTTCTTTTGGGGTTAATTATAACATAACACTTTTAGAAAATAAAGTAGTTTCTGTAAATAACGGAATTGGTTACATCGCAGGAGGAGATTTTGGTGTAGGTCAAGAACCACCATCTAGAATGGAAGATGGGAAGCCATTAGGCTATTTTTATGGCTTACAAACGGATGGAGTTTTTCAAAATCAGACAGAAATAGATGACCATGCTACGCAAGCAAATGCTGCTCCAGGAGATTTAAAATTTGTAGACGTCAATGACGATGGAGTTATAGATGCGGATGATAGAACGGATATCGGTAGTCCTATTCCAGATGCTACTATGGGGCTGAATATCTCTATGGACTATAAACAATGGGATTTTGGCGCGTATGCCTTTGCATCTATTGGGAATGATATTGTTCGTAATTATGAGCGTAACCAAATATTGGTAAACAAATCGGTTTACACTTTAAATAGATGGACAGGAGAAGGATCCACCAATGTGTACCCTAGAGTTACTACAGGAGCAACATCGAACACAAACTTTTCTAGTTATTATGTAGAAGATGGTTCGTTTATAAGACTTCAAAATGTTCAAATAGGATATACGTTAACACCAAATGTTATAGATAAGTTAGGTATAGATAAACTACGTTTTTACATATCTGCAAATAATCTATTTACACTGACAGAATATAAAGGGTATGATCCAAGTGCATCTTCGGGAGACCCTATTGGAGCCGGAATCGATAATGGGTTTTACCCCGTTCCAAGAACCTATTTATTAGGCCTTAATCTAAAATTTTAAAAGCGATGAAAATGAAATATATACCAATAAAGTTCCTGGTTGTTCTTTTTATTATCACCATAGTTTCTAATTCTTGTAGTGATGATTTTGTAGAAGTGGCATCCTTTGACGAAAATTCGGAAGATTATTTTAACTCCGAAGAAGAATATCAAAAAGCATTAACTGCTGTATACGATTTGTTACAGTCTACTTATTTAAATGTAATGTTGGGTGAAATAGCATCGGATAATACATTGGCAGGAGGAGAAAGTGCAACAGATACTCCTGGAATTCAAGAAGTAGATAATATGGTGCACACGCCCGTAAATGCACAATTAAGAGATATATGGGGCTGGATGTTTTCTGGAGTAAACCGCGCTAATTATATTTTAGAATTCAAAGATAAAACAGAATTTTCTGGGAGAGAAGGTGTAATTGCAGAGGCTACCTTTTTAAGAGCATATTATTATTTTGAATTGGTGAAATGGTTTGGCGATGTGCCTTTGGCAGTAGATAAACGATTACTTTTTGGAGACCAGAATGTAATAGAGCGTACACCAAAAGCTGAAGTGTATGCACAAATAGAGATAGACTTACTATATGCCGCAGCAAATTTACCAACGACCCAAGCAGAAACCGGAAGAGTAACCAAAGGAGCAGCACAAGCATTATTAGGAAAAGTATATTTATTCCAGAATAAGTTTAGTAAGGCAGCTACAATTTTAGATGAAGTTATAGATAGCGGAACGTACGATTTAGTTACCGATTACAATTCCATTTTTGAAACCGAAGGAGAAAATAATATAGAATCTGTTTTCGAGGTGCAATATACAGATGAAGAAGGAGCAGGTTTTGAATGTCTTCAATGTAGTGAGGGTAATGTAGCCGTTGGGTTTAATGGTATACGTAATTATTCTGGTCCTTTATTTGAGTCTGGTTTTAGTTTCAATGTTCCTACACAAGAAGTGGTAGATGCATATGAGGAAAATGATATTCGTAAAGATGTTGCTGTTTTAGATATTGATGCATGGGCAGTAGAAAATAGCGGGGTTTCTTTTGCTATTGGTCATGAGCATACCGGATACTATAATAGAAAATACATTTCTCGTAAGGGAGATTTAAATACAGGAGATGCCAACTTAACAAACCCTAATAATTATAGAGCTATTCGTTTTGCAGATGTATTATTAATGGCCGCAGAGGCATATAATAGGGGGAGCATAGACGATGTAAAAGCGCAAACCTATTTAAACAGAGTGCGTACTAGAGCTACATTACCAAATGTGGTTGCTACCGGAAATTCATTGACTACATCTATATACAAAGAAAGGCGAGTAGAGCTTTTAGGAGAAGGACATCACTTTTTCGATTTGGTACGTACGCAAAGAGCAGCACAAGAAATTGATGGATTTACCTCTGGGAAAAATGAAGTTTTCCCGATACCATCTATAGAAATAGAATTAGCAGGAAACCGTTGGGAGCAAAACGGAGGATATTAATATAATAAATCGATAGAAAATGAAACATATAAAGCAACTACTAGTATTCTTTTTAGCACTAACAGTATTTTATTCTTGTACGGAAGATGAAACTTCGTATGCGTTACAAAATGTATCGGCGCCAACCAATGTAAATGCAATTTTTGAAATTGCACAAGATGATACAGGAACTGTAAATGTTACGCCAACAGCCGAAGGAGCTACTAATTTTCAGGTCTTTTTTGGGGATTCGGAAAGCGAAACTGGTACAGAAGTAACTCCAGGAGAGAATATTACCCATACGTACGGCGAAGGAGTTTTTACCTTAAGAGTCGTTGGTGTAGGTGCTACTGGTTTAACAAGTGAACTTAATAGAGAAATAACAATTTCTTTTACAGCACCCTCTAATTTAATGGTTGCTACGGTAGCTCAATCCAATCCTTTAGAAATTGTGGTTACCCCAACAGCAGATGATGCTACGGTTTACGATATTTATTTTGGAGATGTAACAGGAGAAGAACCTACAACAATAATGTACGGAGAAACAGCATCGCATATTTATACTATAGCTGGGGATTATACGGTTAGAGTAGTAGCAAAGGGAGCAGGAGCAGCAACCGTAGAATTTTCAGAAGTGATTACCATTGAAAATTCTAATTTAATTAGCTCATCAGATTTTATTGGAACATGGAAAATGGCCTCTGAAGCAGGTTCTTTAGGAGTAGGTCCTTCTGTAGGAGATACTAGTTGGTTTGCAATTGATGACCAAGGCATAATAGATAGAGCTTGTTATTTTGATGATAGTTACGTATTCAGTACAGACGGCTCTTTTGCAAATATATTAGGAACAGCTACATGGATAGAAGGTTGGCAAGGTGGTTCCGATGCTTGTGGAACTCCTGTAGCTCCACACGATGGTTCTGCTTCGGCAACGTATGCGTATGATGCAACTGCGGGTACAATTACAATTACAGGAGCAGGCTCTTATATTGGTATTCCAAAAGCAAATAATGACGGCGAATTACCAAATGTTGCCGTTCCAAATGCAATTAGT
>NZ_JADGES010000053.1 GCF_016744255.1 Maribacter sp. | reverse complement strand
TTTTGAACCCTTTTTTTGCTATAACTGTGTATTCCTCATAAGAAATACCGCTTGGTCTAGCATATGGTATAAAAAGAACCGTATCAGTGTCTTTAAATAATTCTTTAAGAGAATCTAAAAGATAATCTAAATATGTACCATTATGTATGGTAGATGTGCTTGCGAGGATACAATTAGTCATTAAAATAAACCATTAATTTCAGCATCTATTTTGTTGATGATGGTTCCTAAATCTTCTGGCTCATCCACAAAATCTAAATTATCTACATCAACAATCAGTAATTTGCCTTTGTTGTACTTGTGCGCCCATGCCTCATAGCGTTCATTTAAACGACTTAAATAGTCAATAGAAATACTATTCTCGTAATCTCTACCACGTTTATGAATTTGGCTAACCAAATTAGGAATAGAACTTCTTAGGTAAATAAGTAAATCTGGTGGTTGTACAAGGGTTTCCATTAGCTCAAAAAGACTAGAGTAGTTCTTAAAATCTCTGTTAGTCATTAAGCCCATTGCATGTAAGTTGGGAGCAAAAATATGTGCATCTTCATAAATAGTACGATCTTGAATAATGCTTTTGCCACTTTCTCTAATTTCAAGAATCTGCCTGTATCTACTATTTAAAAAATAGATTTGCAAGTTAAAACTCCAACGTTCCATTTGGTTATAAAAATCATCTAAATATGGGTTGTCTGCTACCTCTTCAAAATGAGGTTCCCATTGGTAATGTTTGGCTAATAATCTGGTTAAAGTTGTTTTTCCTGCGCCAATATTTCCTGCGATAGCAATATGCATTTTTTAGATGTTTTTATGGTTAGATTTCTACTGAAAAAATAATGCACGACAATATACAAGATAACAATAGCATGATAAAATCTTTAGGACATTATCCGATGAAAAAAATATTTTCAATGCTCAATTAAGCCTTTATGCTATAAAGAAATTTAATTTTTAGAAAAATTAGAGGAAAGAATGAAAAAATATTTACTTTTTAGTGCTTTATTATTTATCCTTTTGGTTTCTTCCTTTGTATAAAACTTTAAAGGAAAAGTAGCTTAGAGGTTTATGAAAAAAAACGAATTAATATGCTTATCGTTTAAAAGCATTTTGTTGTTTTTTATAAGACGCTTTTTCTTTTTTAGATTATTGTTTCAATTATTTTAATAGAATCTATTTTGACATATTTCTGAATAGCCCTACTTTTGTATCTTCAATCTACGAGGAAAGATTTGACTGCTTGCAACCTCTAAAAAATGCTAAAACAGATTTTAATGCTCCCGATTTCTGGGGTGTTTTATCTATTAGTATTTGGTTTTGTAGCATTTCTTCCTTTTAAAAATAGTATTATGTCTTATTTGTTTACATCAGAATCTGTCAGTGAAGGTCATCCAGATAAAGTAGCAGACCAAATTAGTGATGCGTTATTAGATAACTTTTTAGCTTTTGATCCCGAAAGTAAAGTGGCTTGCGAAACTCTTGTTACAACGGGGCAAGTAGTGCTAGCCGGAGAGGTAAAGAGTAACACCTATCTAGATGTGCAGAACATTGCTAGAGAGGTCATAAATAGAATAGGGTATACAAAAGGAGAATACCAATTTAGTGGAGATTCTTGTGGTGTAATATCTCTTATCCACGAACAATCGCAAGATATTAATCAAGGAGTAGATAGGGGAGAAAAAGAGCAGCAAGGGGCAGGGGATCAAGGAATGATGTTTGGTTATGCGACTAAAGAAACGGAAAATTTTATGCCGTTGGCGTTAGATATATCGCATAAAATTCTTCAGGTTTTAGCCGAGTTAAGAAGAGAGAATAAAGAAATTAAGTACTTAAGGCCAGATGCTAAATCGCAAGTTACTATAGAGTATTCCGATGCTAATGTGCCCCAACGTATAGATACTATAGTTGTTTCTACGCAGCATGATTCTTTTAATGTTGATGATGAAGCAATGCTTGCAAAAATTAAAGAAGATTTAGTTTCTATTTTAATGCCTAGAGTTAAGGCACAATTGCCAGTAGATATCCAGACCTTGTTTGATGATAAAATCACATATCATATAAACCCAACAGGCAAATTTGTAATAGGAGGGCCACATGGCGATACAGGTTTAACAGGACGCAAGATAATTGTAGATACCTATGGAGGAAAAGGAGCGCATGGTGGTGGTGCTTTTAGCGGAAAAGACCCAAGTAAGGTAGATAGAAGTGCTGCTTATGCTGCAAGGCATGTAGCTAAAAATTTAGTAGCAGCAGGAGTTTCTGATGAAATATTAGTACAAGTTAGTTATGCTATTGGTGTGGTAGAACCAACCTCTATTTTCGTAGATACGTATGGAACAGCAAATGTAGATTTAACTGATGGGGCTATCGCAGAAAAAGTAGCTAAGTTGTTTGATATGCGTCCGTTTGCTATAGAAGAACGTTTAAAATTACGTAACCCTATTTATTTAGAAACTGCAGCGTATGGGCATATGGGGAAAGAGCCAAAAACTATTACTAAGATTTTTGAATCCCCATATAATGGTAGAGTAGAGAAAGAAGTAGAGTTGTTTACTTGGGAGAAATTAGATATGGTTGAGGCAGTAAAAGAAGCCTTTAGCTTATAATAAAAATATTTTTTTAAGATTATAAAAGAAGAACCTTAACGGGTTCTTTTTTGTTTTAGTAAATTTAGGCGACTAATTAATTGAAAATATGAAAAGTAAAATTTGGCTATTAATTTTAGCACTAGTTGTTGCATCTTGTAAAGAAACAATAACGCTCCCTAAGCAAGAGACTTATGTAAAAGATAATTACACAAAGCAGCAGGTTGAAATTAATATGCGAGATGGCGTAAAACTGCATACCACTATTTATACGCCAAAAGACACTTCAAAAGAATATCCAATCTTAATGCAGCGAACCCCATATAGTTCTAGACCTTATGGAGAAGGAGAATTTAAAAAAAATATAAGCCCTAATATTCACTTAATGAAAGAGGGTAATATTGTGGTGTATCAAGATGTTCGTGGTCGTTGGTTGAGCGAAGGTTCTTATGAAAATATGCGAGCGTATATTCCCAATAAAAAAACAGATAAAGATATAGATGAAAGTTCTGATACTTATGATACTATTGAGTGGTTGGTAAATAACGTAGAGCACAATAACGGCAAGGTGGGTATTTGGGGAATTTCTTATCCTGGATACTATTCAACCTATGCTACTGTAGATGCCCACCCAGCTTTAAAAGCTGCTTCGCCACAAGCATGTATTGGCGATTTCTTTTTCGATGACTTTCATCATAACGGCGCGTATATGCTGAGTTATTTTAGAGCAACATCACTTTTTGGTACTAAAAGGCCTAATGGAGACCAGCCAATTGATACGGCTTGGTATTCGTTACCAAAATTACCTTCGGAAGATCAGTACCAGTTCTTTTTAGATGCTGGACCATTAAAGAATTTAAATTCGTTTTTTCAATACGGAACAGAGGATACTCCTAGAATGGGAACAGGTGATATGGTAGATGATTTCTTTTGGAATGAGTTAAAAGAACACCCTAATTACGATGCACTTTGGAAGAGTAGAGGGCTAATTCAGCATTTAAAAGATGTGAAATCTAGTGTAGCAACCATGGTAGTTGGTGGTTGGTTTGATGCCGAGGATTTATACGGGCCATTAGAAACTTATAAGAATATAGAAAAATATAATAAAGAGAATTACAATACCATTGTTTTTGGCCCTTGGGACCATGGCGCATGGGCTCGTAGAAGAGGAAAAAATATAGTGGGTAATTATTATTTTGGAGACTCTATTTCGGAATTTTTTCAAGAGAAAATAGAAACAAAATTTTTTAATCATTTCCTAAAAGGAAAAGGAGATCATAATAGCGGTTTGCCAGAAGCTTATGTGTTCGATTCTGGGCGTAAAGATTGGAAGACTTATGATAGTTGGCCTCCAAAAGGAGTACAGAAACAAGAATTTTTCTTATCAGATCAGCAAGTTTTAAGTGTAGAAAAGGGAGTTGAAAAAGAAGTGAAATTTATTAGTGATGTTAATAAGCCAGTGCCATATTCCGAAGATGTAAAATCGGTTTTTACACCAAGAAAATATATGACAGATGACCAGCGTTTTGCTGCTCGTCGTTCCGATGTATTGGTGTATGAAACAGAGATCCTGGAACAAGATGTAACACTTGCAGGAGATATTTTAGCAAAATTAAAAGTTGCCACTACAGGAACTTCTGCAGATTGGATTGTAAAAGTGATTGATGTTCATCCCGCAGATGAGCCTAGTCATGAAGATATGCAAAAGCATTTAAAAATGAGCAATTACCATATGATGGTTCGTAGTGAAGTGCTTCGTGGAAGGTTTAGGAATAGTTTTACAAATCCAGAGCCATTTACACCAAATAAAAAAACAGAGGTAAATATTAAGTTGCAAGATGTTTTTCATACCATAAAAAAGGGACATAAGTTGCAAGTACAGGTTCAAAGTACATGGTTTCCACTTATAGATTTAAATCCGCAGACGTATGTAGATAATATTTTTAAAGCAGAAGAAGAAGATTTTAAAACGCAGACACATACCGTTTTTACAGACTCTAGCATTGAATTTTCGGTGCTAAAGCCATAGTCGAGATTATTAAATAAAAGAGCTAATTTGTTTTTTTATTAAAAAAAGTAGGAGAATTAAATTTTCCGAGTATATATTTGTAGTTCAAAAGTTCAAACACGTATTGAATTGTTATCAAGAAAGGTGGAGGGATTAGACCCTTTGAAACCTTAGCAACCCTTTGTTATGCAAAGAAGGTGCTAAATTCTACCAGAAAATCAAGTTATGATTTTTAAGGCAGATAACGAAATAAGCTATTTTTATGTAGCAACTTTCCAATTTCTTTTTAACTCTTTGATTTTCCTAAATGCAAAAGGTCGGCATTTTTTGGGGTTTGAGTTTTTTAATTAATGTAACAACTATTAAAAAATCAAAATCATGAGTAATCAAAAATTTTCTACAAACGCATTACATGCTGGGCATGACACCACACAAACAGCAGGGACTAGGGCAGTACCTATTTACCAAACATCTTCTTATGTTTTTAAGGATACAGATCATGCAGCAAATTTATTTGCGTTAAAAGAGTTGGGATTTATTTATACACGTTTAAATAACCCAACTAACGAAATACTACAAAATAGATTAGCAGCTGTAGAAGGTGGTGTTGGTGCTGTAGTTTTTGCATCAGGTACTTCGGCTATTTCTACAGGTTTGTTAACCTTGTTAAAGGCAGGAGATCATATTGTAGCTTCTAGCAGTTTGTACGGAGGTACTTTTAATTTGTTAAATGTTACGTTACCACGATTAGGTATTACTACAACTTTTGTAGACGCATCGGATCCGGATAGTTTTGGAAAAGCGGTACAAGATAATACCAGAGCATTTTTTGTAGAATCTTTAGGAAATCCAAAATTAGATGTGTTAGATTTAAAAGGAATTTCTAAACAAGCAAAAGTGGCACAGGTTCCTTTTATAGTCGATAATACAGTAGCTTCTCCTGCATTGTTAAACCCAATTAAGCACGGAGCAAATCTTGTAATTCACTCTCTTACTAAATATATCGGAGGGCAAGGAACTTCTTTAGGAGGAGCAATAATTGATGCTGGGACTTTTGATTGGACAAATGGAAAATTCCCTGAGTTTACGGAGCCTTGTGCAGGGTACCACGGATTAGTATATAGTGAAGCTTTAGGAGCAGCAGCATTTACTTTTAAATTAATTTTAGAAGGGTTGCGCGATTTTGGTGGAGCACTAAGTCCATATAACGCATTTCAGATTATTCAAGGTTTAGAAACATTGAACGTAAGAATAAAACAGCACAGTGTTAATGCTTTAGAATTGGCAACTTGGTTAGAGGGTAGAGAAGAGGTAGCTTGGGTAAATTATCCAGGATTAAAAAGCAGTAAGTATTACGATTTAGCAAAAGAATACCTTCCAAAAGGACAAAGTGGATTGGTAACTTTTGGTGTTAAAGGCGGGTTCGAAGCGGCTAAAAAAGTAACCGATGCTACCAATATATTTTCTTTACTTGCTAATATAGGAGATACAAAATCATTAATAATTCACCCGGCCAGTACTACGCACCAACAGTTAACGGTAGAACAGCAAGCAGATGCCGGAGTGGGCCAAGATTTAATACGTTTGTCTGTAGGCTTAGAAGATATTTCAGATTTAAAAGCTGATTTAGAACAAGCTTTTGCCGCAGTAAACTAAAGAGTTTAATTAAGTAATAAAATACCAGATGTTACATCTTACTATTGATAATTATAAAACCTATAGCGGTGTGTTTCAAGACATATCGCTATCGTATCAACTATTTGGGCAACCATTGCATAGTGCGCCAATAGTATTGGTAAACCATGCTTTAACCGGTAATTCTAATGTCACAGGAAAAGATGGCTGGTGGTCTTCTGTTGTTGGGGAAGGAAAATGTATAGATACTAGTAGATATACTATTTTGGCTTTTAATGTTCCTGGAAATGGGTACGATGGTTTTGTAATAGAAAATTACAAAGATTTTATAGCGAGAGATGTAGCAAACATTTTTTTGCTAGGGCTTAAAGCTCTTAAGGTTACTAATTTATTCGCAATCATTGGTGGTTCCATGGGTGGTGGTATTGCTTGGGAAATGGCAGCATTAAATCCTAATTTAACAGAGCATCTAATTCCCGTAGCGTCCGATTGGAAATCTACAGATTGGTTAATAGGTAATTGCCAAATACAAGAACAGTTTTTAATCAATTCAAAGCAACCTGTACATGATGCTCGTATGCATGCAATGTTGTGTTATAGAACGCCAGAATCTTTTAATGAGCGTTTTAAACGCAGTACCAATGAAGAATTACAGGTTTTTAATGTAGAAAGTTGGTTAACGCATCATGGGGAGAAACTAAAAGAACGTTTTCAGTTGTCTGCATATAAATTAATGAATCAGATTCTTAAAACTATAGATATAACCAGAGGTAGAGAAGAGGCCTTTACAGTTTTGCAAAATAGTGAGACCAATATTCATATTATTGGGGTAGATTCTGATTTGTTTTTTACGGCCAAAGAAAATAGAGAAACATTTAAGCAGATAGCTCAAGCAAATAGTAATGTTACCTACGGAGAAATTCAATCTTTACATGGGCATGATGCTTTTTTGCTAGAGTTTGACCAAATGCAAAAATTGTTAAATAATATTTTTAATGCGGATGAAGATATATCTAAAATTAAGGTATTAAAATTTGGAGGTAAATCTTTAAGTAATGGAGAAGGCTTGGGGTATGTTTTAAATATTATTTCTAATAAGGTAGATAAAGGAGAAAAGATAGCAGTTGTGCTTTCTGCAAGAGAAAAAGCTACAGATAAATTAGAGCTTATATTGGATAAAGCTGCTGCGGGGAAGAGTTATGCAAAAGATTTTGAAGCTTTTGAAAAATACCAAACACACACGTATAAAAACGTAAACCTTTCTAAAGAGTTTGCGGGTTTATTTCAATTGTATGAGGGTGTTGCTTTGTTGGGAGATTACAGTGCAAAAATTAAGGATCAGGTTTTAGCCTATGGCGAGTTAATTTCGGCCAAACTTATTACAAAATTGTTAATAGGAAAAGGGGTAAAAGCACAATTGATGGATTCTAGAGACCTCATTAAAACAGACGAAAATTATGGAGACGCCAGTGTTTTAGAAACTGTTTCTAAAGAAAATGTGGTAAGAGAATTTGCTTTGCTTCCGAAAGGAACAGTATCTGTATTTACAGGTTTTATCGCGGCTACTTTAAAAGGAGAAACTACTACTTTAGGAAGAAATGGCAGTAATTATTCTGCGGCTTTATTAGCTAATTTTTTAGATGCCGGAGAACTTCAAAACTATACGCACGTAGATGGTATTTTTACAGCGAACCCAGATTTTGTGGAAGATGCTAAACGAATTTCAGAACTTTCGTATGGTGAGGCTAATGAATTAGCAAACTTTGGAGCCACTATTTTACATGCTAAAACCATTATTCCGCTAATAGAAAAGAATATTCCTTTACGTATTTTAAATACATTTAAGAGCGATAATGAAGGAACCTTAATAAGTGCAAAGACTAGTAAAGAAGGGATAAAATCTATTTCCGTAATAGAGAAAGTTGCCTTAATAAATTTAGAAGGGAGAGGTTTGCTGGGTAAAGTCGGTGTAGATGCTCGTATTTTTAAAGCCTTAGGAGATAGTAATATTAGTGTTAGTATTGTTTCGCAAGGTTCTTCTGAAAGAGGTATTGGTTTGGTGGTAGATGCAGACATAGCGCAAAAAGCAAAGCAAGCTTTAGATAGGGAGTTTACACATGATTACACCTCTAAAGATGTAAATAGAATTACTGTGGTTGGTGATGTTTCTGTGATTTCTATTGTTGGGCAAGATTTAAGTACATTCCATAAACCATACAATTCTTTAATAAAGAACCAGATTATTCCATTATTGTTTAACAATACGGTTACAGGGAAGAATGTGAGTTTGGTGGTTAAAAAAACCGATTTGCATAAAGCTTTAAATGTTATGCACGGGCAGATATTTGGGATAAGTAAAAAGGTTAATATAGCAGTTTTTGGGCATGGAAATGTGGGAGGGACTTTAATTGATCAAATATTAAAATCTGCCAAAAATATTGAAAAACGTAAAGGATTAGATCTTAGAGTATTTGCTGTCGCAAATTCTAAAAAAACACTTTTAAATAAGAAAGGAGTTTCTAAAAACTGGGAATCTTTAATTAATGAAAAAGGGGAAGACTATACAATTAATACCATTTTCGATTTTGCGAAGAGGCATCATTTAGAAAATTTAATTGTAGTAGATAATACGGCTAGTGAAAATTTTGTGGCTAAGTATTTCGATTTTGTAGAGAATGGATTCGATATCGTTTCATCAAACAAAATAGCCAATACCTTAGGTTTTGATTATTACCAATTACTAAGAGAAGAATTAATTAAGAACCAAAAGCAGTATTTGTATGAGACTAATGTAGGGGCAGGGTTACCTTTAATAGATACCATTAAGTTGTTACATTTATCTGGAGAAAATATCACCAGAATTAAAGGTGTTTTTTCGGGTTCTTTAAGTTATATATTTAATACTTTTTCAGAGGTGAATGTTCCTTTTTCTGCTATTTTAAAAGATGCCATGAAAAAAGGGTTTACAGAGCCAGACCCTAGAGAAGATTTATCTGGAAATGATGTGGGTAGAAAATTATTGATTTTAGCTAGGGAGTTAGAGTTGTGTAATGAATTTTCGGATGTTAAAATTCAGAACCTTATTCCAGAATTATTGCAAAGTGGAGATACCAGTCATTTTCTAGATAATCTTGCTATGTTAGATGATACCTTTAATGAAATAAAAAAGAACCAAAAACCAGATCATGTATTGCGTTATGTAGGGGATTTGCATGGAAACCTTCAGGAAGAAAAAGGAATTTTAGATGTAAAACTGGTTTCTGTTCCTAAAGAAAGTGCCTTAGGGCAGATAAAAGGGTCGGACTCTATTATTGAGATTTATACAGAATCTTATGGAGAAAATCCATTGGTTATTCAAGGAGCAGGAGCTGGCGCAGCTGTTACAGCAAGAGGAGTTTTCGGAGATATATTAAGAATTGTAGAAAAGAATTAATTTCGACTACGCTCAATTACCAAGAGTTAAATTACTGGTAGCTGAGCGTAGCTGAAGCCAAATAATAATGAGAGACATGAAAAAGTTTGAAACAGAGGCTATAAGAACACAAACAGAACGTTCTCAATTCTTAGAACATTCTACGCCAATGTACCTTACGTCTAGTTTTGTGTTTGAAGATGCAGAGGATATGCGAGCGTCATTTGCGGAAGAAAAAGAGCGTAATATTTATTCTAGATATTCTAACCCTACCTCCAACGAATTTATTGAAAAGGTTTGTAAGATGGAAGGAGCAGAAAGCGGATTTGCTTTTGCATCTGGTATGGCGGCTGTATTTTCTACCCTAGCAGCATTAGTAGATTCTGGAGATCATATTCTTTCGGCACGGAGCATATTTGGTTCTACGCACACATTGTTCACTAAATTTTTGCCAAAATGGGGAGTAAGCAGTAGTTATTTTCCTATTGATGATTTAGATGCGGCAGAGAAAATGATTACACCCCAAACTAAAATTATATATGCAGAATCGCCAACTAACCCAGGGGTAGATGTGCTAGATTTAGAGAGATTAGGGGGAATAGCTAAAAAACACGGACTTATTTTTATAGTAGATAACTGTTTTGCTAGCCCATATTTACAACAACCAATAAAATTTGGAGCCGATTTGGTAATACATTCTGGAACCAAGTTAATGGATGGGCAAGGAAGAGTTTTGGCAGGAGTAACTGTTGGTAGTGCAGATTTGGTAGACAAAGTATATCGTTTTGCAAGAATTACAGGGCCGGCATTGTCACCTTTTAATGCTTGGGTTTTAACCAAGAGTTTAGAGACCTTGGCAATACGCGTAGATCGTCATTGTGAAAACGCATTGAAGTTGGCAGAATTTTTAGAAGGGCACCCTAAGGTAGGTTGGGTAAAATACCCTTTCTTAAAATCGCACCCTATGTATGCGATCGCTAAAAAGCAAATGAAAGCAGGGGGTTGTGTAGTTGCTTTTGAAGTAAAAGGAGGAATAGAAGCAGGTAAAGAGTTTTTTGATAGTATAAAAATGTTATCTCTATCTGCCAATCTTGGGGACTCTAGAAGTATTGTAACGCACCCAGCATCAACAACACATAGTAAACTCACTGTAGAGGAACGTTTAGAATCTGGTATTACGGATGGTTCTGTACGTGTTTCTGTTGGTTTGGAGCATATAGAAGATATTATTGCAGATATTAAGCAGGCGCTGAGGTAAAATCTATTCTGATTTTTTATTCAGAAAGTAGTTGTAGTAATTCTGAAATAAAAGCTTCTCTTCCTTCGAAATTAATTGAACTTTTGTTAAATAGTAAAGTTACTGCTGTTTGATTTTCTAGATTGATTAGTATTTCTGAGTGGAAACCTGCTGTTAAGCCATCATGTCGAAGAAAGGTTTCATCTGGTAAATTGGTAGCTTCATATTCAAACCAACCTAGGCAATTTTGTCTTTTTCCATAGTCATCAGTTTCATATTCTTTGAAGTAGGCTTCATGAGTCAATCGAATAGCATCACCAAGTTGTGTTTCTGGTGGGTTGATATTTGCCTGCGCATAAATTAATAAATCTGAAGCTGTAGATTTAATTACACCAGCACCATCTAATGCATTCAATGTTTTCCAATAGTCCGTTTCTTTGCCTCTATAATTGTAACCAGTTGCCCAGTATTCAGCGTTAGTATCTTCAAAATAAGCGGTGGTATTTGTTAGTCCTATAGGTAGGGTAAGTTCTTGTTCAAGTACCTTACCGAAATCAATTTCATAATTCCGTTCTAAAATAGTACCTGCAATTCCCATACCTACATTAGAATATAAAAATTGAGTAAAGGGGTCGGCGTGTAGTCTTGCATTTTCTATATATGAATATAGCAGACGTTTGTCATATGATGCAAATTCTTTGCCAGCATTTTTAGAATTATTAAAGTTGTTGGGCATACGGCCTAAACCAGAAGTATGTGTTAGTAAATGTTTAAAATTCACCTCAATACCATTTCTATTTAAGGTGGGTAAATCTTCTGGTAAATAGGATCTTAGGCTTGTTTCAATGTCCAATCCTTGTTGCAATAGCATGTTAACTGTTAAAATTGAGGTAAAGGTTTTAGAAATAGAACCAATTTCATAAAACGTATTTTGATTAGGAATAATACCACTTCCTTTTTTTGTTTCGCCGTAGCCATAAAAGTGAGTTTCACCATTCTTTAAAACCCCAATAGAGAGACCTATTGTATTTAAATTGTCTTTGTGGTTGTTGTAGATGTCGTCAATAGCAATATCGATATCTGATGATAAATTGTTATTCGTTAGTTCTGCAGGTATATCCTCTTTTACCGAACATGAGTAAGCTATCAAATAAGTAATTATTAGAACAGTATAGTTTTTAATTTTCCTCATCTACTTTTAAAATTTACATATAATTCCTAAAGAAAAACTCGGAGAAAAGCCCTCGGTTATTCTTGAATATTTACCTCCGTCTAATTTTATTAATTTGTAACCAAGAACTGGCGCAATGGATACCGATTTTATTCTGAAAACATCATAACTGTATTGTAGTCCTATTGAGGGGCCGAAATTACTTTTTAAATTTTTCTGTTCTACAGGTTCATTTTGGGCATTATATTCAAACCGATCATATAAGAATTTAGTTAGAATATAGTTTACGCCAAGATTTACCCTAATATTCGAACGTTTAGTTGGCTCGAATCGATATTGGGCGCCTAGACCCAAAATGTAACGGTTTTCCGTATCTATTGAATTAAAAAAGCCTAAAGAGGGGTTGTATGCAAAATAATGCTTGCCTTTGCTGTAGAAATCTCTGGTATAAGAAATAGTGCTGCCAACATCTAATCCGTCATAAAGGTCTATTACATAGATATCTAGAAATGCACCAATTGTAGTTGTTTTTTTAGAATTAAGAACATCATTGGTTTGAGCATTAATTAATTGAGATGTACATAGGAATACTAATATTTTCAAAAATTTCATAAGCAATTAGTCTATCCTTTAGTTTTAATAGAATGGTGTCATCATTGAAGTAAACTTGGTACTTTTGGTAATGATTGATTTTAATAGCAATGCGAATGTAATCTTAGATTAAGTTTGTTTTACATAAGGTTTTCATAATTAAAAATTAAAAAGTGTTAAATTCATTATCTTAGCCTAATGCTATCTAAAAAAACAAAATACGGACTAAAAGCGCTCACTTTTTTGGCAGCTCAAAAGGACAGAGTTCCCGTGCAAATTGCTGAAATAGCTAAACAAGAAAATATTTCTCAAAAGTTTTTGGAAAGCATTTTACTTACCTTAAAAAAGAATGGATTCTTAGGTTCTAAGAAAGGAAAAGGAGGAGGATATTATTTACTTAAAGAGCCAGAAGATATTTTAATGACCAATGTAATGCGCGTATTAGAAGGTCCTATTGCAATGGTGCCTTGTGTAAGTCTTAATTTCTACGAAAAATGTGAAGATTGCCCAAACGAGCACAAATGTTCTGTTAACAAGTTAATGCTACAAATAAGAGATAGTACGTTGCAAGTATACCGTAATAATACCTTGGCAGATATCCTTAAGTAACCCATTTATATAGACTTACCTTTATTTTAATAATATTTTATTTTTGGATTTTGGGCTTTTTGAGTTCATTATTCTTAATTTTTTCTGTAATTTTTTATTAATCTATTAAATCTATAGGGTAAAAGTAATATTGAAGAATTATTAACGTCTTAGATTCAAATATAATATTACTTTTGCTTATCCTATTAAATCAATAGGGTAATAGAAAAATAATAATTTAATGATTGCTGATCAGTTGATTTTAGATAAAAATGCCACTAAAAGTAAGTTTGATGATGATAAGAAATCAGAAAAACCTATTCGTAGTATAGCAAAAGCATTAAGTTGGAGAGTTATAGGTACGTTAGATACCTTAATTGTTTCCTACATCTTAACAGGGGAAATAGTAATTGCAGCTTCTATTGCATCTGTAGATTTTTTAACTAAAATGGTGTTGTATTTTTTCCATGAGCGTATTTGGAATGGGATAAAATGGGGTAAATAATAAGAATAAGTATAATGAAATATACAGAAGAAATAATAGTAGAGTGGAATAAAAAGTTCGCAGAAGCATCCCCTGGAGAGATTGTTTCTTGGGCTTTAGAGCAGGCAGAAAATGCGGTGGTTACTACTAATTTTAGACCGTATGAGGTTAATATTTTGCACGCGGTAACTAAAGTGAATAGAGGCACTAAGGTTATTTGGTGCGATACAGGTTATAACACACCAAATACCTATAAGCATGCAGAGGAATTAATAGCAACTTTAGGCTTAAATATACATTTATATGTGCCTAAGCAAACCTCTTCGCATAGAGATGCGGTTATGGGAATACCTGGAATAGAAGACCCAAATCATGCAATTTTTACGGAGCAAGTAAAATTAGAGCCATTTGGTAGAGCTATGCAAGAGCATAAACCAGATGTTTGGTTTACGAATTTAAGAAAAGGACAAACAGCACTACGTAATACCTTAGATATTTTTAGTGTAAGTAAAGCCGGAGTATTAAAAGTAAGTCCGTTTTATCATTGGGAAGATACACAGTTAGATGCGTATTTAAGAGAACATAATTTGCCAAACGAGCATAAATATTTTGACCCAACAAAAGTATTAGAAAATAGAGAGTGTGGTTTGCACACTTAAAAATATAAGAAGATGAAAGATACATCACATGTTAATGCATTAGAAAATGAAGCCATTTATATTTTTAGAGAAGTGGCCGCTCAATTCGAGAAACCAGTATTGTTATTCTCTGGAGGAAAAGATTCTATCACCTTAGTGCGTTTGGCACAAAAAGCATTTTGGCCGGCTAAAATTCCTTTTCCCTTAATGCATATAGATACAGGACATAATTTCCCAGAAACTATTGAATTTAGAGATAGATTGGTAAAGGAGCTTGGGTTAGAACTTATTGTTCGTAACGTACAAGATTCTATTGATCAAGGAAAAGTAAAGGAAGAAACAGGAAGGTATTCTAGTAGAAACTCTTTGCAAACGACAACACTTTTAGATGCTATTGAAGAATTTAAATTCGATGCTTGTATTGGAGGAGCACGTAGAGATGAAGAAAAAGCAAGAGCAAAAGAACGTATTTTTTCTGTACGAGATGATTTTGGACAATGGGATGAAAAAAACCAGAGACCAGAATTGTTCGATATGTTGAACGGACAAATAGAACTAGGACAAAACGTTCGTGTTTTTCCAATTTCTAATTGGACAGAATTAGACGTTTGGTCTTACATTGAAAAAGAAGAGATAGAAATTCCATCTATTTATTTTGCGCACAAAAGGAAAATATTTTTAAGAGATGGATTAATCTGGTCGCATTCCGATTATGTGTATCAAGAAGAAGATGAAGAAGTAATAGAGCGTATGGTTCGTTTTAGAACGGTGGGCGATATGAGTTGTACCGCAGCAGTATTTTCAGAAGCTTCAGATATATCATCCGTAGTACAAGAAATTAGAGATTCTACAATTTCGGAAAGAGGTGCTCGTATCGATGATAAAAGGTCCGAAGCAGCAATGGAGAAACGGAAGCAACAAGGGTATTTCTAAAATTTGCAGAAGCAAATTTTGCCTTTAGCTTTTGGCTAATAGCCTTTAGCAAAAATAAAAAAATAATATTAAAAGAGCTAAATGCCAAGAGCAAATAGCCAACAGTTAATAAAAGAATGGAAGTACTAAAAATAGCAACCGCAGGTAGTGTAGATGATGGGAAAAGCACCTTAATTGGGAGAATACTATACGATACAAAATCATTAACAACAGATAAGTTAGAAGCTATTGAAAAAACCAGTAAGCAAAAAGGGTATGATTATTTAGATTTTTCTTTAGCAACAGATGGTTTAGTAGCAGAAAGAGAGCAAGGAATAACTATAGATGTTGCTCATATATATTTTTCCACAGCGAAAAAAAGTTACATTATTGCAGATACTCCTGGTCATGTAGAATATACCCGTAACATGGTAACAGGTGCTTCAACATCGCAAGCAGCAATTATTTTAATAGATGCTCGTAAAGGGGTTATAGAGCAAACAAATCGTCATTTTTTCATCAATAATTTACTTCGTGTTAAGGAAGTAGTTGTTGCAATAAATAAAATGGATTTGGTAGATTATTCAGAAGAAACTTATAATGCTATTAAAGCAGATTTTGAGGAGCTAATGAGTAAAAGAGATTACGAAAATCAGAATATTACATTTATTCCGGTAAGCGCACTTAAAGGAGATAATGTTGTAAATACTACAGATAAGATGCCTTGGTATAAAGGCGGAACTATATTAGAGCATTTAGAAGCTTTGGATTTAGCAGCTGTTTCTAATGCCGGTACACCAAGATTTCCAGTACAATATGTAATTCGTCCTAAGACAGATGAATTTCATGATTTTAGAGGATTTGCAGGGAAGGTTTATGGAGGAGAATTAAGTGTAGGAGATGCCGTTGTTGCATTACCATCGCAAACCAAATCAAAAATTAAGGACATTTATTTTAATGATAAAAAATTCCAAACAGCATCTAGAAGATCTTCGGTTACTATAACTTTAGAAGATGAGATAAATGTTAGTAGAGGAGATATGTTAGTAAAAGCAGATGATTTACCAACTATAGACAAACAATTTACAGCAACAATTTCTTGGATGGATTCGCAGAAATTAGCGGCCGGCAATAAATATGTAATTCAACATGGTGTAAATAAAGTATTGGCTAAAGTAGATTGTGTTCATCATAGGATTAATCCAGACTATTCCGGAATAGATGAGAGTATAGATGCTCTTGGAATGAATGATATTGCCAAAGTAACTTTTAAATTAAACAAGCCAATTTTCTTTGATGCTTTTAAAAATCATAGAACTAACGGTTCCTTTATTTTAATAGATAGTCAATCGAATAACACGGTAGGCGCAGGCTTTATTCAAGAGTAAATAACAACAAGGTAACAACTCCAAAGACCCATATTTTGAGTTCTTCCCGAAAGGGAGGTTAGGAGGGGCGCACAATAATGCAAAGTTTTAGATCAGAAATTGAGAATCCAGTTGTAGAAAAAGACATTATCGATTTAGCCAATAAAATCGAAATGTTTCATAATGGAAAGTTAGATGAGGAAAAATTCCGAAGCCTACGTTTAGCACGTGGTGTTTATGGTCAACGCCAGGAAGGCGTACAAATGATACGTATTAAATTACCTTATGGTAAAGTTACTTCAGAGCAATTAAGACGAATTTCGGATGTTTCTGAAGAGTACTCTACGGGGCGCTTGCATATAACTACACGCCAAGATATTCAGATTCACTATGTAGATTTAAATAGAACGCCAGAGTTATGGGCAGAGCTAGAAAAATCAGACATAACTTTGAGAGAAGCCTGTGGTAACGCGGTACGTAACGTTACGGCTAGTGAAACTGCAGGTATTGATATGGATGAACCTTTTGATGTTTCTCCTTATGCACAAGCAATTTTTGAATATTTCCTTAGAAACCCAATCAGTCAAGAGTTAGGGCGTAAATTCAAAGTTTCATTCTCTGCTACCGATGCAGATACGGGACTTTCTTATATGCATGATTTAGGTTTTATAGCTAAAATAGAAAATGGAGTAAGAGGCTTTAAAGTTATGTTAGGTGGTGGTTTAGGCTCGCAACCGCGTCATGCAGATGAGCTATATTCTTTTTTGCCTTCAGATAAAATAATTCCTTTAATGGATGGTGTTGTTCGTGTTTTTGATAGATACGGAGAACGTAAAAGTAGAGCTAAAGCACGTTTAAAATTTTTATTAAAAGATATTGGTTTAGATGGCTTTAAAGAATTACTAGAGCAAGAACAAAAAGCAGTTCCTGTACAGAGCTTTAAGATAGATGCCGATGCGTATCCAGCATATAAGATTGCAAATGTAGAAGCTCCTGCTGTAGAAATAGCGAACCAAAAAGTATTTGAAGAGTGGAAGTCTACGAACATAATCCCTCAAAAACAAAAAGGCTATGTAGCTATTGGTGTTAAAGTTCTTTTAGGAGATTTCTATATAGATAAAGCACGCCAGTTAGCAGATTTAGTAGAAAAATACGCAGCCGATGAGGTTCGTTTTTCATTACGTCAAAATTTTATAATTCCGTTTGTAAAAGAAGAATTAGTTCCTTTTTTCTATACAGAATTAGAAAAATTAGGCTTTGTAGAAGCTGGTTATAATAAGGCAATAGATATTACGGCATGCCCGGGTACAGATACTTGTAATTTAGGTATTTCGAGCAGTACGGGTATAGCAGAAGAGTTAGAAAGAGTAATGAAAGCAGAATATCCAGACTATATTAATAATCCAGATGTGGTTATTAAAATTAGTGGATGTATGAATGCTTGTGGGCAGCATAATATGGCAAATATTGGCTTTCAAGGCATGTCTGTTAGAACAAAAAATAAATTAGTAGCACCAGCATTACAAGTTTTGTTGGGCGGTGGTAATATTGGTGATGGAGAAGGCAGATTTGCAGATAAAGTAGTAAAAATACCAAGTAAAAGAGGACCAGAAGCATTGCGTTTAATTCTGAATGATTTTGAAGCTAATGGAAACGGAGCATCTTTTGCAGATTATTATGTGGATAAAGGAGAGCATTACTTCTACGACTTTCTAAAACATTTAACGGCTGTAGATAATTTAACAGCAGAAGATTTTATTGACTGGGGAAACTCAGAAGAATATGTAAAGGCAATTGGTGTAGGAGAATGTGCAGGTGTAGTTATAGATTTAATTGCCACGCTTTTGTTTGATAGTAAGGAAAAAATAGAAACTGCAGAAGTAGCTTTGGAAGATAGTAAATGGGCAGCGAGTATTTACTATTCTTATTCTTCTATGGTTAATACCGCGAAGGCAATATTAACTTCAGAAAATGTAAAAACAAACACACATATAGGAATCATAAAAGATTTTGATAAAACCTTTGTGGCATCCGATAGAATAGATTTAGCAACTTCTTTTGATGAATTAGTATTGCAATTAAATAAGCAAGATCCAACACAAGATTTTGCGATAAAGTACTTACAAGATGCAAAAGATTTTTTAAAAGCGATTGAAGCTTTTAGAGAAAAAGAATTGGCGCAAGTGTAATAGGATGGATACACAAAGTAAAACATATAATAACTATCCTAGCGGACTTTTAACTGTAGTTGGTGCTGGTCCTGGTGATGTAGATTTGCTAACCATCAAAGGAGCAAAAGCATTACAAGATGCAGATGTTGTTTTGTATGATGCTTTGGTAGATATAAAGTTGTTGGAATATGCTCCCAATGCAGAACATATTTTTGTCGGAAAAAGGAGAGGTTGTTATTCGTATCAACAAGACCAGATAAATGAGCTTATTGTTAGTAGAGCTAAAAGTCATGGGAAAGTAGTTCGATTAAAAGGAGGAGATCCTTTTGTTTTTGGTCGTGGAGCAGAGGAAATGGAATATGCTGCAAAACATGGAGTGGAGGTAGCTGTAGTGCCAGGTATTTCTTCATCGGTTTCTGTTCCAGCATCGCAAAATATTCCAGTTACAAAAAGAGGTTCTTCAGAGAGTTTTTGGGTAATTACAGGAACTACGAAAAATCATGTCTTATCGGAAGATGTTGCCTTAGCTGCCAAATCTAGTGCAACGGTGATTATTTTAATGGGAATGAGTAAACTGCTAGAAATAGTATCCCTTTTTAAGAAGGAAGGAAAGCCAAACTTACCAATAGCAATTATCCAAAATGGAACTCGCGAAAATGAAAAGTTAGGTATAGGTACAATAGCGAATATACTGGAGGTTGTGGTTAAAGAAGGGCTGAAAAACCCAGCAATTATTATTATAGGAGAAGTAGTAAAACATAGAGCGGCATTGAAAGAAGCTGCAAATACATATATACAAGAATTAAGTTAGATTAAAATGATAAAGACAGATATATTAATAATTGGCGCGGGGCCAACAGGTTTGTTTACCGTATTTGAAGCGGGATTATTAAAATTAAAAACACATTTAATAGATGCCCTTCCACAAACTGGAGGGCAGTGTTCGGAGATTTATCCAAAAAAACCTATTTACGATATTCCTGCATTTCCAGAAATTTTGGCCGGAGATCTAGTTAGTAATCTAATGGAGCAAATTAAGCCATTTGAGCCGGGATTTACCTTAGGAGAAAGAGCAGAAACGTTAGATAAGTTAGAAGATGGTTCTTTTGTGGTAACCACAAATAAAGGAACACAGCACAATGCACCAGTAGTTGTTATTGCAGGAGGTTTGGGTTCTTTTGAACCGAGAAAACCACCTTTACCTAATATTCAAGATTTTGAAGATAAAGGGGTGGCTTACATGATTAAGGATCCAGAAGTATACCGCGATAAAAAAGTGGTAATTGCTGGTGGTGGAGATTCTGCGTTGGATTGGTCTATTTTTCTAGCGGATATAGCTTCAGAGGTATCTTTAGTGCACCGAAGAAACGAATTTCGTGGTGCCTTAGATTCCGTAGAAAAAGCGGCAGAATTAGCCAAATTTGGTAAAATAAAATTATATACAGAGGCAGAAATAAAAGGTTTAAACGGAGAAGATGTTTTAGAATCTGTATTGATTAAGCATAAAGATGCAGATAAAGAAGATACTATTTTAGAAGTAGATAATTTTATTCCATTATTCGGTTTGTCTCCAAAACTTGGCCCAATTGGGGGTTGGGGGTTAGAGATTGAAAAAAATGCTATTAAAGTGAATAATGCTAAGGATTACCAAACAAATATACCAGGTGTATTTGCCATAGGCGATGTTAATACTTACGAAGGTAAATTAAAATTGATACTCTCTGGTTTTCATGAGGCGGCAGTAATGTGTCAGTATGCATACCAAATAATAAACCCTAATAAACGCTTTGTAATGAAGTATACTACCGTAGGTGGTGTAGAAGGTTCTGATGGGAGTAAAAAAGAAGCTAAAAAAGAAGTAATTCAGAGTATAGCTTAATAATAGGTTTTTTAATTAGTCATAAAAGCCTCCTTTAATCTTCAATGATGGGGAGGTTTTTTATTTAAACTAAAATTTTAATAATTTTTTAATTTTTAATACGTTTTAAATTTTTATAAATAACGATAACCTAAAAAAAAGAGTATGGAATGGTTTTTAATGGTACTTAAAAAGTACGCAGAGTTTACTGGTAGATCTAGAAGAAAAGAATATTGGATGTTCGTTCTTATTAGTACTATTATTAGTTATTTATTATATGCAGTAGATTATTTTGCCTTAGGTTTTGAAGGATATGGTATTAATACGCTGTATAGCTTAGGGGTTTTTATTCCCAGTTTAGCGGTTCTTGTCCGAAGACTACATGATGTAGGTAAGAGTGGATGGTTCTTTTTTATTATTTTAATACCGATAATTGGGGTCATTTGGTTATTGGTTGTACTATGTACTGATAGTGAAGATGGAGATAATAAATATGGTGTTAATCCGAAGAACCCGAATAGTGAGTTAAACGATATTGGGGTGTCAGAATCCTAAATAATTATACTATAAAATTAAAGAGGTGATACATTTGTTTTACCTCTTTTATGTTTCAACTAAAAATAACTCGTATGAATTGGTATGCAATGGCATTTAGTAAATATGCAGACTTTTCTGGAAGATCTAGACGAAAAGAATATTGGATGTTTAATCTTTTCAATGCTCTTATTGTTGTTGGTATAGTATTTATAGGAGCAGTATTAGGTTCGGAAGACTATGTAATGTATCCTTTGGGAATTTATGTTTTGGCAATTATAATACCTGGGCTGGCATTAACAGTTCGTAGGCTACATGATCAAGGTAAAAGTGGATGGTATATGCTTGTTCGTTGTATTCCAATTATTGGCGGCATTTGGTTTTTGGTCTTAATGTGTACAGATGGCGAATATAATTCTAACCTATATGGATTAAATCCCAAGCAACCTGTAGATAATGAAATTCAAGATATTGGTTCAGTAGAAGTATAAAAGTACCGTTTACATATTCTTTGTAAAATGGTTGTAATCCTTGAGAATGCATTTTATAAAGTTTTCGGCAGTTACATCTTCATTTGGTTTTTCATCTATTACCCCAATAATTTTTTCTTTTAAAAGTAGAATGGTTTTAAAATCATTTGTTTTTTTTGCTCTTAAAAAATTTTCTTTTATAATTCGCACATCATTATCCGATAATTTAATAACGGAAAGGTAGGTAGGCTTATAGTTGTCTGCCACTTCTTGCAATATGGTATGGCTAATATTCACTTTGTTTTTTAATGTAATTACTGCTGTTCCAGAAGCCATACCACCTAATCGTTGGTGGTTTTTAGAACTCCCTATAGAGACTAAAGCAATTACGCCAGAAAAAATATTAATATCTACAAAACGCATTACCCATCGAATAAAGAAGTCTAAAAAAGTAGCGCGGTAACCATCAATTTTTACCACTTGTATTTTTACTAATTTTTTGCCAATAGTTTGGCCTAAAAGTAAAGATTCACATACTATAGTATAGAAAAACACAGGAGCTCCCAAAACAATTATAACGGCCATAACACTCCAAGGGTCAGTGTCAAAACTTTCCTCTATCCCTATTCCTCCTGAGCTAGAAATGCTACTAAAAAGAGCAATAACGATACTTACATATGCAATTTTAATTACGAGGTCAATAAAGTATGCTAAAATACGTTCTCCTACTTCAGCAGCTGTAAAAGCTATGGTCACATTTTGAGTAGTTGTAATTTGTATTTCTGCCATTATATGATTTTATTTGTTAAGCATGAGAGAAATTGCCTTCATAAGACAAAATAAGGAAAAATGGCTAGAATTTGAAAGGGCCATTGAACAAAAAAAAGTCGATAACCCAGATGATTTGGCCAATTTATACTTGCACTTAATTAATGATTTAGCGTACGCCCAAACTTACTACAAAAAAAGTAAACTTGTAACATATCTTAATAATCTTGCAGTACGAGTTTACCAGAAAATTTATCAAACGAAAAGAGAAGAAACGAATGTATTTGTACATTTTTTTAAAGTAGAAGTCCCATTATTATTATACCAATATAGAAGATACCTTTTGTATTCTTTTTCTTTTTTCCTAGTAGCTGTTTTGGTTGGCGTAGTTTCTGCTGCTAATGATGACACTTTTGTGCGTTTAATTCTTGGAGATAGTTATGTAAATGAAACGCTACAAAATATAGAAAACGGAGATCCAGTTGCGATTTATAAAAGCGGTAGTAATTGGGGTAGTTTTATCGGCATTACTTTTAATAATTTAAAAGTGGGCTTAACTAGTTTTGCTTTTGGTGTTACTGGTGGTATAGGGACAGGCTATGTGCTATTGCAAAACGGTATAATGCTAGGTGCATTTCAATATTTCTTTGAGCAGCAAGATGTTTTTTGGAAAAGTGCCAAAGGAATTTGGATTCACGGTGCTATGGAAATTTTTGCAATTGTTATAGAAGGAGCTGCTGGTTTTCTTTTGGGAGCTAGTATTTTATTTCCTAAAACCTTCTCAAGAATGAATTCTTTTAAAAGAGGAATGCGCGATAGTATAAAAATAGTAATCAGTACTTTTCCTTTTACCATTGCAGCAGGTTTTTTAGAAGGTTTTGTTACACGTTATTCTAATACAATGCCTAATTTTTTGGCACTCTTTATAATTTTAGGAACCCTTAGTTTAATATCTTATTACTACTTAATATATCCATTTAAGGTATATAAG
>NZ_JADGES010000052.1 GCF_016744255.1 Maribacter sp. | reverse complement strand
AAAAACCAACAGAAGGTATTTATTCGTTAGCTTTTTATGATGATATGTTAGGAATCGCTTTTGGAGGGGATTACACTAGTCCAAATGATAATATTAATAACAAAGCAATTACAATAGATGGCGGTAATACATGGAAGATTGTAGCCAGCGGACAAGAACCTGGATTTAAGAGTTGTGTGCAATTTGTACCTAACTCACAAGGAAAGGAAATTGTTTCTATAGGGTTTACTGGAATTTCATATTCTAATGACATGGGAGAAAGTTGGAAAAAGCTTTCGAAAGAGTCTTTTTATACGTTACGTTTTGTGAGTGATACTGTTGCTTATGCAGCAGGGAAAAATAGAATAGCCAAACTAAGTTTTAAATAAAACACATAAAAGGAGTCCATGGACTCCTTTTATGTGTTTTATTTATTGCCTGACTTGTTTTTTTGGTGGTATTGTCGTAAAAGTTTTCTTTTAAACCCGTTCTCCGATTGCAATAGGATAAAGGTTTTTTTAGCAGAAATTACTTTTCGGATATCCGACACGAATTTTTTATGTAATCCATGTTTTTTTTCTTCTAAAGAAAGATCTAGTTCCAGAAGTTTATTTATTTCTTTTTCAGATAGTTGTTCTATGCTTTCTAAACTTTCATGGATATCTTTTCGTTCCTGTTGTCTTATTTTATGAATCTTCTTTTCGTGAGCATTATAAATGGGCCAAAACTCTTGGGCTTCTTTACTGGTTAAATCTAATTTCTCTGTTAAGTAAGCAATTTTTAATGCTTTTATTTTTTCATGGTTGGGTTTGTGTTGTGCGTTACTGGCAAAACCAATTAAGCATACAACTACAAATATTGTTTTTTTAATATTCATTACTGTCTAAGTTTAATTCGTTAAAATCATCGATATCACTTTCTAAATAATACAATATGTTTTCTTCATTAATGGTTATCTTAAGCATATCGTTTAGATCTAAATTCTCTAGAGGAATTACTTCCGCAATTTCATACGTAGAAAGGTCTAAATTGGTATACTCTAAATAGGCGTCTATATCTGCATTTACCAAATCGTCCATGCTATAAGTTTCTGTTTTATTCAGGTTTAAACCAATGAATAAAAGAAGGGCTGCTGCTATTGCTGAATAATAGTATTTTTTATAGAATTTTAAAGCGATTACTTTTGTTGGTGTTTTGTCTAATTTCTCCGTAATATTTTTGTAAAGGGTATTAAAATAATCTTCGGGTACTGAAAAACCTTCTTTGTTAGGTAGTTTGCTTTCTTCTTCGGAAGCAATTTTATCTAACAAGGCATCGTTAAAGTTTTCCAGATAATTTTCTGGAATCTTAAATCCGCTATTTTTATTAGGTGCTTTCATGTTATTAATTAGACTTCTATTTTTTTAAATGGTTTAATTATTCTTTTAAATAAGCTTCGAGCTTTTTAGTTGCTAGATGGTACGAAGCTTTTAATGCGCCAACAGAAGTTTCTAAAATTTCAGATATTTTTTGGTATTTCATTTCATCAAAATACCTCATATTAAAAACAAGCTTTTGTTTCTTTGGCAAGGTAGCTATTGCTTTTTGTAATTTTAATTGAATTTCATCGCCTTCAAAATATACATCAG
This sequence comes from Maribacter sp., assembly GCF_016744255.1. GTDB lineage: Bacteria > Bacteroidota > Bacteroidia > Flavobacteriales > Flavobacteriaceae > Maribacter_B. The sequence continues at coordinate 22,269 of NZ_JADGES010000052.1, read as the reverse complement.
ACTCTAAATTATTTAATAGCGTTTCTTGTAATTCAACACTATCGATGCCCATTTTCTTAGATTTCAATTGTAAAAAAGAAAGCGATTCATTGGTAGCAATTCTATACATCCATGAATAAAGTTTACTTTCTCCTTTAAAATTACCAATATTTCTATACACTTTAATGAAGGTGTTCTGCAGCACATCATCCGCATCATTATGGTTTAATACCATGCGTCTAATATGCCAATATAGCCTTTCTTTATAGGTGTTAACAAGTACCTCGAAAGCCTTTGCCTGAGTTTCGGTTTGCTTTAAATTATCTATTAATGTTTGTTCTTTTATCAATAGTATTAGCTTACGTTCTATGCTAGGACTATAAAGGTAGTAAAAGGTTTAATTGCTTAAAGCAAATTATTTATTTACATGTAATTATTGATTAAAGAAAAATCACTAGAATCTTGCTCTTAATTTTTTAGTAAAATTCTTACGGACAGGATTATTAGTCTTTGAAAATAAGAGGGTGGCATTTGTCTGTAAATTCTTTAACATCTTTTATTGTAAGGAGTTCGGGGTAAGACATTAATAGTAATTGCAAGGGTTTTTTGTCCTCTATCAAAGGAGGTATTTCATAATAATGTTGGTTAAGTTTAAACCCAGTTCTTTGATAAAATTTTATTCTACGCTCATTGATAGTAGAATTTGGTAACTCAACCTCTAACAGAATTGTTTTGTCACTACTCTCCATAAATTTTTCGAGGATTAATTTCCCAAACCCTTTGTTTCTTTGCTCAGTAGATGTTGCAAAATGATCTATGTACTTAAGTGTTTCAAAATCCCACCATAAGAGAAAACCTATGAATTTATTTTCATCCATCAGGATATTAAAATGATAATTTGATTTCTTCATCACATGAGTCTGTGCATTAAAAGACCTTCGTTCCTCTAAAGGGAACGCATCCTCATAGAGTTTCCAAGCTTTGTGGAAATAATTATCGGATATATTTTTAAGTCTTATTTGGTACATCGTGTTACTTGCTGCTAGCGGTCAACTATAAAGTGATATTTATCCTAAGGATTGCATGGCTACCAACTTTCTGTACACTCCGTTAGAAGCTAAAAGTTCTTTATGGGTTCCTTGCTCTACAATTTCTCCTTTTTGTAGAACTACAATGGTATCTGCTTTTTGAATGGTAGAAAGTCGGTGTGCAATAACAATAGAAGTTCGGTTTTGCATCATTTTTTCTAACGCATCTTGCACTAATCTTTCGCTTTCGGTATCGAGAGCAGAGGTAGCTTCATCTAGAATCATTATTGGTGGATTCTTTAAAACGGCTCTTGCAATGGATAAACGTTGTTTTTGTCCGCCACTTAGTTTGTTTCCACTATCGCCAATATTGGTGTCATAGCCATTAGGGAGCTCCAGGATAAAATCATGAGCATTAGCAATTTTAGCGGCTTCTATAATTTCTTCTTCTGTAGCATTCTCTTTACCTAATCCAATATTGTTTTTAACGGTATCATTAAATAGAATAGAGTCTTGGGTAACCAAGCCCATTAAGCCTCTTAAGGATTTTTTAGTAAGGTTTTTTATGTTTTCGTTGTCAATAGTGATTGCACCTTGATTAACATCGTAAAAACGGGTAACTAAATTAGCGATGGTACTTTTTCCGCTACCAGATTGGCCAACTAGTGCTACTGTTTCTCCTTTATTTACTTTAAGATTAAAGTTTTTAAGAACATAATCATCTTCATATTTAAAAGAAATATTTTCTAATTGAATAGAAGAGTTGAACTCTTGTTTTTCGATAGCGTTATTTATTTCGGCAATAGGATTTTTGGTTTCTAAAATTTCTAAAACTCTTTCTGCTGCTGCATTTCCTTTTTTAACACCATAAGATGCTTTACTAATAGCTTTCGCAGGAGTTAGTATGTTGTATGCTAATCCCATGTATGCAATAAATAATTCGGGTTTTAGTGTTTTGTCAACTAAAACCATTTGTCCGCCAAACCATAAAATTACTCCAATTGCAGCAATACCAAAAAATTCACTGGTCGGAGAAGCTAAATTTTGACGGTTCAATAATGTATTCGAAAAATTAAAAAAACGTTTGGTTGAGTTTTGAAATGTATTTGAAAATTTTTGCTCGGCATTAAAAGCTTTAATAACTCGTAATCCGCCTAAAGTTTCTTCTAAAATAGATAAAAAGGCACCTTGTTCTTTTTGTACTTTGTCCGATTTTCTTTTTAAGGATTTACCTAATAATGAAATTAAAAAGCCGGAGATAGGTAGAAAAATAAACACAAAAATAGTAAGCTTTACACTAATAGAAACCATTGCAATAATGGTAAATAGTATGGTAAGTGGCTCTCTTACAATTAACTCTAGTATAGAAAGAAAAGAATGTTGAATCTCTAAAACATCGGAAGTAATTCTCGCAATAGTATCCCCTTTTCTTTTTTCAGAATAATAGGATAATGGTAAATCTATAGTTTTTGTATACAGTTCATTTCTTAAATCTTTTAGGACTCCATTTCTCAGAAAGGTAATAAAATACATGGCCAAGTAGTTGAATAGGTTTTTAAGAAAAAACATCGATATTACTAGGGCAACCATGAAAACCAAAGCATCATTTTCTCCTTGACCAGCTTTTTGCGTTACAAAATAGCTTAGAGAATCAAAAACATACTCCTTTGCATTAAATAATCCCTTCCAAAGTGGTCTCTTATAAATGGGTTCTGTTTGTTTAAATATAACAGATAACATAGGAAACAAAGAAACCATTGATAAAGTAGCAAAGAGTGCATAAAAAATATTCGAAATGATATTTAATATTGCATAGCTCTTATACGGCTTAGCAAAGCGAAGAATTTTCTTAAAATACTCCATTAACCTAAATTAAGTTCACTCACTATACGTTTTATTTTAGCTTCTAATTCTGCATCTACTTTTTTAAAGTTTTCTGCTTTGTCTAGAGTAGTATTAATACTAAAGTAACATTTTATTTTAGGTTCTGTTCCACTTGGTCTTGCTGCCATTTTTGTGCCATCTTCTGTAATATATATTAAGACATTAGAAGTAGGGATGTCTATAGGCGTAACCGCTCCGGTAACTAAATTGGTAGAAGTAGCTGTATTGTAATCCTCAACAGTTACAACTTTAGAGCCATCTATAGAAGCCATTGGCTTCTCTTTAAAATCAACCATCATTTGTTTGATTTCCTCTGCACCAGAAATTCCTTTTTTAGTTAAAGAGATTAATTTTTCTTTATAAAAACCAAAGTCTACGTAACAGTCTATTAAATCTTTAAAGAAAGAGCTTCCGTTTGCTTTTGCGTTTGCCGCAATTTCACAAGCTAAGAGGGTAGAGGTAACTGCATCTTTATCGCGTACAAAATCGCCAACCATAAAGCCAAAACTCTCTTCACCACCACCAACAAAATCTTGGTTAGGGAAATCTTTTATCATTTTAGCAATCCATTTAAACCCTGTTAATCCAATTTTATACTCCACGCCGTAGCCTTTTGCTAGGCTCCCCATCATTGGAGTAGAAACAATAGTAGAACCAATAAATTCGTTCCCGTTCATTCCTTTTGCTTTACGCTGGTCTAATAAAAATTTGGTCATTAAAACCATGGTTTGGTTGCCATTTAAGATTTCCATTTTACCATCAAGATTACGTACTGCAATACCTAAACGATCACCATCTGGGTCGGTACCAACAACCATATCTGCATCAATTTTTTCTGCTTTTGCAATTGCCATCGAAAGGGCTTCTGGCTCTTCTGGATTAGGAGAAACTACAGTAGGGAAATTACCATCTGGTTTTGCTTGTTCCTCAATTATGGTAACATTCTTGTATCCAGCTCTTTTGAGTACTTCTGGGATTGCAGTTATAGAAGTTCCATGTAATGAGGTGAATACGATTTTAAAATCGTCTTTTCCTTTGGCATTAAAATTTCCATTGGCTACAGAGGTGCTAATAAAGCTTTCGTCTGCTTCTTTATCTATTAATTCTATTAAACTTGGATTAGCATCAAATTTAATATCTTCAAATTTTAAGTTATTTATTTCATTAATAATTGCTGCGTCCTGAGGCGGAACAATTTGTCCCCCATCTGTCCAATAAACCTTATAACCATTATATTCTGGCGGATTATGAGAGGCGGTTAAAACAATACCAACGTGGCAATTTAAATCTCTTACGGCGAAAGAAAGAGCAGGAGTGGTTCTTAGTTCTGAAAAAAGAAAAACTTTAATACCGTTTGCGGAGAAAACCTCGGCTACTGTTTTAGCAAGCGTATCGCTGTTATGTCTACAATCGTAAGCAATAACTACTTTTATTTCCTCACCCTTATATACCTCTTTTAAGTAATTAGATAATCCTTGGGTATTTTTCCCTAGAGTATATTTGTTAATTCTGTTGGTGCCTACACCCATCATTCCGCGCATACCACCTGTTCCGAACTCTAAATTTTTGTAAAACCTGTCTTTAAGTTCTTCTGTATTTGTGTTCTGTAATTGTTCTATTTCTTTTCTGGTTTCAGCATCAAAAAAATCTGATTGCCAGGTCTTTACTGCGTCTAGGTATGCTTTCATAATTTTGTAAGAATTTTACTTCAAAAACTAAATTTTATGTTATTTATTGTTTTTTTAAAGATTTACTTTTTCAGATATATTGTATCTAGCTTCATTTGTTCTGGACTGTACAATTATTTCGCCAAGAAAACCAGCTAAAAATAGTTGTGTGCCTAGTATCATAGCGGTCAAGGATATAAAAAATTGTGGTCTATCTGTAATTAATCTTCCTTCTTGATTAATAAATAGCTTATCTATTCCTAAATAAATAGCAAAACTAAACCCAATGATAAACATAAGAACCCCCAATGCACCAAAAAAATGCATAGGTCTTTTTCCAAATTTAGAAACGAACCATATGGTAATTAAGTCTAAAAAACCATTAATAAATCGTTCCATTCCAAATTTAGTTTTTCCGTATTTTCTTGCTTGGTGTGTTACAATTTTTTCTCCAATTTTTCCAAAGCCTGCGTTTTTAGCTAAAACAGGAATGTAACGGTGCATTTCTCCAGAAACTTCAACGTTTTTTACAACGTCTTTTTTATAGGCTTTTAATCCGCAATTAAAATCGTGAAGTTTTACTCCAGAGGTTCTTCTTGCAGCCCAATTGAATAATTTAGAAGGTATATTTTTTGCGATTACCGAATCGTATCTTTTTTTCTTCCAACCAGAAATAAGGTCGTATCCTTCATCTTGGATTAGGTTGTATAATCCGGGTATTTCTTCCGGACTGTCTTGTAAATCAGCATCCATGGTAATAATAACTTCTCCATTGGCTGTTTTGAACCCTGCGTGTAGTGCCTGCGATTTACCGTAATTTTTAAAGAAACGTATTCCTTTAACATTAGGATTAGTGTTGGAAAGGTTTGTTATAATGTTCCAAGACTTGTCTGTACTACCATCATCTACAAAAAGTATTTCATATAAAAAATGATTGGATTGCATAACAGTAACAATCCAATCATGAAGTTCTTTTAGCGATTCTTCTTCGTTAAGTAATGGTATAATAATGGATAATTGCATTCGCTATTTTAAAAATCTACCCAAAAATACGAACTTAGTTCAGAATTTCTTCTTTTTTCATAGCTAATGCAGGAATTAATGAAAAAACAAATCCTATTACAATACTAAATAATAGTCCAAATAGCACTTGCATAGTTGGAGTACTGAATTTTTTCCCCATTTCTAATTGCGCATCAACCTGCTCAGAAGTTAATTTTGTATTTGTTAAAAGTTCTGATTTTTGAAACTCTAATGCTTTTTCCATCAGGTCGGGATCAATAACATTCGCCATTAATAAATTAAATATAATGCCCACTATGCCACCAATTAAAGCGATACCGACGCCAACCTTTAAGCCTTGCGCAAAAGACATATAGGTATTGTTTGCTTTTTTAAATTGATATATACCAAAAACAATAGCAATTAATGTTAAAGCCATACTCACTAGACCGACCATCATGCCTCCTTTATAGTGTAGGTCAACAGAATATAGCATTAAGCCAAAGGCAACGCTAACGGCACCTAGTATAAGGCCATATGTTACGGCAAAAGAGCTAGTTTTAATTTTGTTTTCTTCCATTTTGTTCTATTTTTTTGGTTGTTATTTATATTAGTTGTCTACTTTTATTTTTTGTTACAAATAAAGGTACAATAATTTATTTTTATTTTTTTGAGTTTTAAGATTGTCGTTTTCCGAAAAATAACTAAATTTGCAGCTCTTTAAGAGAAAAGTATTTAAAGTTATAAGTGATGAGAAAAGGTATACACCCTGAAAATTATAGATTAGTAGCGTTCAAAGACATGTCTAACGAAGAAGTGTTTTTAACAAAGTCTACTGCAGATACAAAAGAAACTTTAGAAGTAGAGGGCGTTGAATATCCTTTAATTAAATTGGAAATTTCAAGAACGTCTCACCCTTTCTATACTGGTAAAGCTAAGTTGTTAGATACCGCTGGTCGTATTGATAAGTTTAAGAACAAGTACAAGAAATTTTCAAAAGCAGAAAAGAAAGAAGAGGAATAGCATATTTCACTTTTATAATATACTAGCGCCCTCGATAATGTTTTTATCGAGGGCGTTTATTTTTTAAATTTATCAAAAAAATAGAGTTATGAATTATATTCTTTTTGATGGTACGGTAAGAGATGCGTTGCTGCCTTTTACTTTTACAAGGCCAGTTGCAGATATTAGAATTGGAATCCTTACCATTAGAGAAAAGTGGGAAAAATATTTAGGAACTACCACGACTACAATTACGGAAGACTATTTAAGTGTTAAATATCCGATGGTAGAAATGGGCAAAAATGTTTTGATAAACAGTTCTTTTTTACCCAATAAAGAGTTGGTAGGTCTTGTGGAGGAACTAAAAGAAAATGAAGCTGTTTTCTATGGAGAAGAAGTTGTAGCTTTTTTTACTACGGATTCGCAAGAAGAGGTAGACTTGTCAACGTATAAACAAATAGAATTCAAAGAAGAAGTATTAAGGGTGGAGAATACTTGGGATATCTTTTCTAAAAATGAAGCTGCAATTCTGGAAGATTTTAATTTCCTAACAGAAGGAAGAGAAAGTCAGCCAATATCTAAAACGAATAATCTTATTTGTCCAGAAAACATTTTTCTAGAAGAAGGTGCACAGGTAGAGTATAGTATACTGAATGCTACAGATGGGCCAATTTATATTGGGAAAAATGCAGAAATATGGGAAGGAAGCTTGGTTCGTGGGCCATTGGCTCTTTGTAATAATGCGACCATAAAAATGGGAGGAAAAATTTACGGAGCTACTACTATAGGCCCTTTTTCAAAAGTTTGTGGTGAAGTTAGTAACTCTGTAATATTTGGATACTCTAGTAAAGGTCATGAAGGCTATTTGGGAAATGCAGTTTTGGGAGAATGGTGTAATATAGGTGCGGACTCTAATAATTCTAATTTAAAGAATAACTACGCTAAAGTGAGGTTATGGAATTATGCATCAGAGAGTTTTGAGCAAACAGGGCTACAGTTTTGTGGTCTTATGATGGGGGATCATAGTAAAACAGCAATAAATACTATGTTTAATACAGGTACGGTTATTGGGGTAAATTGTAATATTTACGTTCCAGGATTTCCTAGAAATTTTATACCGAGTTTTAGTTGGGGAGGAGCATCTGGTTTTACATCGTATCAGCCTAAAAGGGCTTTTGAGGTAGCTAAGGTTATGATGGCAAGAAGAGGAGTGGAATTTAATGATGTGGAAGCGGATATTTTAACAACGGTATATGAGCTTACTAAAAAATGGCGTAAATATTAATACATGAAGAAGAAGGTTGCATTCTATACATTAGGTTGTAAATTAAATTTTTCGGAAACCTCTACTATTGCTAGGGATTTTGAGAAAGAAGGTTTTGATCGAGTTGATTTTAAGGAAAAAGCAGATATGTATGTTATAAATACATGTTCTGTTACAGAGAATGCAGATAAAAAATTTAAAACTATAGTGAAGCAAGCGCAAAAAGCAAATCCTACTGCTTTTGTTGCTGCAGTTGGTTGTTATGCCCAATTAAAACCAGAAGAGCTTGTTGCTGTAGATGGTGTAGATTTGGTTTTGGGTGCTACGGAAAAATTTAAAATAACGGATTACGTAAACGATCTTACTAAAAATGACTACGGAGAAGTGCATTCTTGTGAAATAGAAGATGCCGATTTTTATGTGGGAAGTTATGCGATAGGGGATCGAACAAGGGCATTTTTAAAGGTGCAAGACGGTTGCGATTATAAATGTACCTATTGTACTATTCCTTTAGCAAGAGGTATATCAAGGAGTGATTCTGTGATTAATGTGTTAAAAAATGCTGCCGAAATATCTGCTCAGGGTATAAAGGAGATTGTCCTTACTGGTGTTAATATAGGGGATTATGGAAAAGGGGAGTTTGGCAACAAAAAGCATGAGCATACTTTTTTCGATTTAGTACAGTCCTTAGATACTGTAGAAGGTATTCATAGGTTGCGAATTTCATCTATAGAGCCTAATCTTCTTAAAAACGAAACCATTGATTTTGTAGCAAATAGCAATGCCTTTGTGCCGCATTTTCATATTCCTTTACAGAGTGGGAGCGATGTTTTGTTAAAGCTTATGAAGCGTAGGTATTTGACAAATTTGTATCTAGATAGAATTCATAGAATAAAATCTACAATGCCAAATGCTTGCGTAGGGGTAGATGTTATCGTTGGTTTCCCAGGAGAAACGGAGGAGTTGTTTTTAGAGACCTATAATTTTTTGGTAGATTTAGACATATCATATCTTCATGTTTTCACATATTCTGAAAGAGAAAATACAGAGGCCGCAATAATGCCTGGGGTTGTTTCTAAGGAAGTAAGGCATAAAAGAAGTAAAATGCTAAGGGGGTTGTCAGTAAAGAAGCGTAGGGCTTTTTATGAGGGTCAAATTGGAGAAGAGCTTATAGTCTTATTTGAGGGAGAGAATAAAGAAGGCTATATTCATGGTTTTACAGAAAACTATGTAAAAGTAAAAGCCCCTTGGAATCCAGAATTGGTAAATACGCTACATGCTGTTACTTTGACAGAAATTGATGTGGATGGTTTGGTTCGTTTTGATTTTAAATCCACAAAATCCATAGCATAAAAAAATCCCAATAGAATTACTATCTATTGGGATCATATTTTTTAAAGATTAGAATTAGATTCTAATTCCAACAGGAAGCATTTCTTTGTATTGCCTATTTTTTCTTAAAAAACCTGCTATTTCTGGACTAGTAGGAACCACTCTTAAGTTTTTTTCTTGAATAAGGTGTAAAACAGATTTAATGAAATCTTCTTTAAAATCTTCTTTAGTAACTTCTTCTGGAATAATTAATTTTGTTAAAAATATTTTCCGTTCTTGAGAAGAGTACTCAATTTTTGCTAAATGTCCTTCAATTGTAGTTTCAAACTGGCGTAAAAAACTGTTGTCATTAATTTCTACTTCATTCATATAGTTAGATTTTAATATTAAATCAGAAAATTACAGTGGTCTCAAAGTGTAATTTTCAATACATTTACAAAACATTGTGTTGTTTTTTTTAAAGAGAAAAAATAACGCAAGACTCAAAAGTAGTGAAAAATAAGCTAATATCCTAGTTTAGAGGGGACTCCGTAATATATGAAAAAATCATTAATTCCTGTTTATTTAATGCCAGGAATGGCTGCTAATCCAACCATATTTAAAAGTATTAATTTGCCAAAGGATATCTTTGATATTCATTGGTTGGAATGGTTTGTTCCTGAAAAAAAAATGTCTCTAGAAGAATATGCTATTATAATGTGCTCTAAAGTGAAACATGCTAACCCTGTGTTATTGGGTGTTTCTTTTGGCGGTATGCTTGTGCAAGAAATGGCTAAGCATTTACCTTGTAAAAAGGTTGTTATAGTATCTAGTGTTAAAAGTAAAGAGGAGTTACCAAAAAGAATGTTGTTTGCAAAGTATACTAAAGTACACAAATTGCTTCCGACTGGTTTGATAAACAATGTGGATTTATTGGCTAAATATGCTTTTGGGGAGACGGCATCTAAGCGCGTGGCTCTTTATGAAGAATACCTTTCTGTTAGAGATAAACGATACATAGACTGGGCAATTGACCAAATTGTAAATTGGGCTCCTAAGGAGCAGTCAAATAAGGTAATACATATTCATGGAGAAAAGGATCTGGTTTTTCCTATGCAATACATAAAAGGTTGTATTCCAGTAAAAAACGGTACGCATACCATGATAATACATAGGGCAAAGTGGTTTAATGAGCGGCTACCTGCAATTATTTTGGAATAAGAAAGTTCTATTAATACCTTTGGGTAACAAATTTAGATTAGATATTATGAAGATTATAAAGAATGTATTAATGCTTTTAGGAGTAGTTTTTGTTATCAGCACATTAATTTTTGCTGTACAGGATGAAAGTAAGATGGAAACCTCTAAAAAAAGTATAGAGGATGAGGGGGTAACATCTGTTTCTTCGCAATATAGAATTAAGACTATTGAGATACCCGAAGATTTAAATTTTGCAGGCGAGTCTGTTCCGCAAGAAGATCCTGAGATTTTGGAGCGTGTAGATCGCGAGTTTTTAGTAAATACATACTGGCAGTCTAATGCTTTGCTTTTAATGAAAAGGGCAAATAAATATTTTCCTGTAATAGAGCCTATTTTGGCGAAAAATGGAATTCCAGACGATTTTAAATATTTAGCTGTAGCAGAAAGTGCACTTACTAATGTGGTTTCCCATGCTGGGGCAACTGGTTTTTGGCAGATTATGAAAGGTACGGGTAAGGAGTATGGTTTGGAAATAAATACAAATGTGGATGAAAGGTATCATTTAGAAAAATCTACACAAGTAGCTTGCGATTATTTAAATAGATGGTATAAGAAGTATGGCAGTTGGACACTCACTGCAGCGGCTTATAATGCAGGCCCTGGGGCAATTAATAAGTATTTAGGTAAACAGAAAGTAGATAGCTATTACGATTTATTGTTAGGGCAAGAAACGGGTAGATATGTATTCCGAATAATGGCTATTAAAGAAATATTATCTAACCCAGATAAATATGGATTTGATATTAATAAAGAAGATATGTATTCTGCTATACCAACTTTTAGAGTAGAATTGCAAGAGCCAGTTACTAATTTTGCCAACTTTGCGACTAAGTATGAAATTAACTATAAAATTTTAAAACGGCATAACCCTTGGTTGAGGGAGGCGCACCTAAACAATGCTTCTCGTAAAAAATATGTGTTAGAGATTCCTAATAAAGGATATTATAAAACCAAGTAGGTAGAAAAATTATAAAACAATAAAGGCTCCGATTAGGAGCCTTTATTGTTTTATGCAAAAGAGGGTATTTAGATTTTTTTCATTTGCTGTTGCATCATTTTTATCTGATCTTTTAGCATATCATTTTTGTCTAGCTTTTTTGCTTCACTTAAAAGCATTGTAGCTTCTCTTTTTCTTCTCTTCTGCATTGCTATACCTGCCAGACTTAATTTAGCCATTGCCAAATCATAATCCATGGTTAGACCTAATTTTATAGCTTTCTTAAAGAACTTCTCCGCTTTGGTTAAGTTGGTTTGCGAATTTATTATTCCATGTAAATAGTTAAAGTAGCCTTGTTGTTTTACGGTAAGTGCTGCTTCAGGCTTTTTTATTTTAGAAAGCCATCTTTCGGTTCCTGCTAAATCTTGCTTTCGCATTCTTAAAAAAGATAATAAGATAATTTCATTTCTAAAATAAAGAAAGATAAAAATAGAAGAAAGTAAAATTAGGGAAATTCCGTTCCCGATATTTCCTTCTATAAATTGATAAATAGCATAAGCTATTATTAATGCGGCAATTACAATTTTAAGATTTTTGTTGAACATTTTTTATTGAATTAATTCGTAGGTTATTGTAGATTTTATAGTTGTTGGTATTTCTTGATCAGACATTTGTGTCATCGTGGAAACTCCTTTTGTTTCCCCTTCAACAGTCATTTTTATAAGAATACCCGTATTAGCATTTGCTAAAATAAGAGTATTCTGTGTTCCGTTTAGGTTCATGGTGGTTGCCGGTTCTGTTATATTCATTGCCACATTCGCAGTTCCAGTAATTACGGTTTTGTTTTCACCCAATTTTTTTAAGGTCCAAGTGTTGTCCGTGCTAAGTTTTCCTTCATACTTATTTTTCCAAGAATCACCTACGTTGACAGTAGTTGTAGGGTATATAAAAGTCATTTGCTCATAGCTTTGGGAAAGCGCATCGGATCCAAATTCTTTTTCTAAGGATTTTTTCATCATATTTTTAGAGAAATCATCTTCTAATCCAGATGCTTTTGTCATTCTAGTTACTAGGCTATCTCCTCCTTTTACTTCTAAAATATTTCCTGTTTTGGATAAAATCATTTCTACAGGGTTATTTAAAAGACTGTTGAATATTTTAGATTGCATGTCGCCTTCTTTAATTTCTTTGGCTTGTACATTCATTAGTTCTCCTTGGATACTAGAAGATATTTTTAAATTTAAATCTTTAAAAACCATAGATAATTCATAGCTGTCCTTGATTTTATCTATAACCGTAAATTCTAAAACACCATTAATTTCATTCGTTAAAACGTGCGAAGCTCCATCTAACTCTTGCGTTATTATCTGCTGCGCATTTTGTTTTATAGTAAAAACGGCATTTTTTTCAAGATTGTACTCTAATTTATTTTGCCCTAATATACTATGGTTAAATAGTAATAAAAAGAGCAAGGGAGCAAAGTATTTCATTGTGAATTTTTTTTTAAAAAAACCATTCTGGCAAAAGTAATAAAAACAATCCTAAATATTTTTTTAATTAGATTTGTCAAAGCAAAAACTCTTTGTATATTTGCGCCCAGATTTTGCGGTTAGAACTGTGATTTTGAAAATAACAAAAAGTATTAAAAAATGCCAGGACAAAAAAGAACATATCAGCCATCAAAGCGTAAGAGAAAGAATAAACATGGTTTCAGAGAGCGTATGGCTTCTGTAAATGGAAGAAAAGTTCTTGCTAGAAGAAGAGCTAAAGGAAGAAAAAAATTGACGGTTTCATCTGAAACAAGACATAAGAAATAATGATTTCATTATTTTAAAAATATTAAGGTGTTACTTTTTTTAAGAGTAGCACCTTTTTTTTGACCAAATTTTAGATATACATATAAAGTAGCACCATGCCAAAAAGAGAAGATTTAAAATGCATTTTATTAATTGGTTCTGGCCCAATAGTTATAGGGCAGGCCTGTGAATTTGACTATGCTGGTTCTCAATCCTTACGTTCACTTCGTGAAGATGGAATTGAAACTATCTTGATTAATAGTAATCCAGCAACAATTATGACAGATCCGTCTATGGCAGATCATGTTTATTTAAAGCCGCTGACTACGAAGTCTATTTTAGAAATTTTAAAGAAACACCCAAATATTGATGCTGTTTTACCAACAATGGGAGGGCAAACGGCTTTGAATTTATGTATTGAGGCTGATGAAAAAGGAATTTGGGAAGATTTTAATGTAGAACTTATAGGAGTAGATATAGATGCTATTAATATAACAGAGGATAGAGAGCAGTTTCGGGAGTTAATGCTTAAAATTGGAGTTGGTATGGCTCCACAAGCTACAGCAACTTCTTTTTTAAAGGGAAAAGAAATAGCGCAGGAGTTTGGTTTTCCTTTGGTGATTAGAGCGTCTTATACATTAGGAGGTGCGGGAGCATCTATTGTATATAAACCAGAAGATTTTGATGAATTACTTAGTGTTGGTTTAGAAGTATCGCCAATTCATGAAGTAATGATAGATAAAGCCTTAATGGGTTGGAAGGAGTATGAGTTAGAATTGCTACGAGATAAAAACGATAATGTAGTTATTATTTGTGCTATTGAGAATATGGATCCTATGGGAATCCATACCGGAGATTCTATTACAGTTGCACCTGCTATGACACTTTCTGATAAAACATATCAGAAAATGAGAGATATGGCTATACATATGATGCGTAGTATCGGAGATTTTGCAGGCGGTTGTAATGTGCAATTTGCTGTTAGCCCCGATGAACATGAAGAAATAATAGCCATAGAAATTAACCCGAGAGTATCTCGTTCTTCGGCATTGGCTTCTAAAGCAACGGGGTATCCTATCGCTAAAATAGCAACAAAATTAGCTATAGGATATAATTTAAATGAGTTAGATAATCAAATTACAAAATCTACTTCGGCTTTATTTGAGCCTACTTTAGATTATGTAATTGTAAAAATACCACGTTGGAACTTTGATAAGTTTGAAGGGTCTGATCGTTCTTTAGGTCTACAAATGAAATCTGTAGGAGAAGTAATGGGTATTGGCCGTTCTTTTCAAGAAGCCTTGCATAAGGCAACACAATCTTTAGAAATTAAAAGAAACGGATTAGGAGCAGATGGTAAAGGATACACAGATTACGAACAAATAATCGGTAAATTAAAAGTAGCTAGTTGGGATCGTGTATTTGTTATTTATGATGCTATCCAGATAGGAATTCCTTTAAGTAGAATTCACGAGATTACTAAAATAGACATGTGGTTCTTAAAACAATATGAAGAACTACACTTTTTGGAGAAAGAGATTTCTACGTACACCATAGCATCTTTAACTAAAGACTTAATGCTAGAGGCTAAGCAAAAAGGTTTTGCAGACAGGCAAATAGCGCACATGCTAGATTGTTATGAAAGCGAAGTATATAATAAGAGGGTAGAAATGAATGTTAACAGGGTATACAAGCTTGTAGATACCTGTGCGGCTGAATTTAAGGCTAAGACGCCATATTATTACTCTACATTTGAAGCAGAGATAGAAACACCAGAAGGCAAGCGCTATGTGGAAAATGACAGTATCGTTACCGATAAGAAAAAAATTGTAGTACTTGGTTCTGGTCCTAATAGAATAGGACAGGGGATAGAGTTCGATTATTGTTGCGTTCATGGTGTTTTGGCAGCTGCAGAATGTGGTTATGAAACTATTATGATTAATTGTAATCCAGAAACAGTTTCTACAGATTTTGATACGGCAGATAAGTTATACTTTGAGCCTGTTTTTTGGGAGCATATTTATGATATAATTCGACATGAAAAGCCCGAAGGAGTTATTGTTCAGTTAGGTGGGCAAACCGCTTTAAAGTTGGCAGAGAAACTAGAGAAATACGGTATAAAAATTATAGGAACCAGTTTTGATGCATTAGATTTAGCAGAAGATAGAGGGCGTTTCTCTGATTTATTAACCGATTTAAAAATACCATTTCCGAATTTTGGAATTGCAGAAACGGCAGACGAAGCTTCGGCATTAGCAGACAAATTAGATTTTCCTTTATTAATTAGACCTTCTTATGTATTAGGTGGGCAAGGAATGAAAATTGTAATTAACAAAGAAGAGCTAGAAGAGCACGTTGTTAATTTATTAAAATCTATTCCAGGGAATAAATTGCTATTAGATCATTATTTAGACGGTGCAATAGAAGCAGAGGCAGATGCTATTTGCGATGGGGAAGATGTGTACATTATTGGGATAATGGAGCACATAGAACCTTGTGGCGTGCATTCTGGGGATAGTAACTCTACGTTACCTCCTTTTAATTTAGGAGAGTTTGTAATGCAGCAAATAAAAGACCATACCAAGAAAATTGCACTAGCTTTAAATACGGTAGGACTTATAAACATTCAGTTTGCAATTAAGGATGATACGGTTTATATAATAGAAGCCAATCCAAGAGCCTCTAGAACAGTACCATTTATAGCGAAAGCATATAAAGAGCCTTATGTAAATTATGCAACTAAGGTGATGATAGGAGATAAGAAACTGAAGGATTTTAATTTTAATCCTCAATTAGAAGGCTATGCTATAAAACAACCAGTATTCTCTTTTGATAAATTCCCTAACGTAAATAAGAACTTAGGACCAGAAATGAAGAGTACAGGAGAAAGTATCTTGTTTATTGATAGTTTAAAGGATGATGCGTTTTATGATCTTTATTCTAGAAGAAAAATGTACTTGAGTAAATAAGTTAAGAAAAGCCATAAAAAAAAAGACATTATTATTATTAATGACTTTTTTTATGGCTTTAATTTTTTAAGAAAAAAGGGAATAATTAATTTTGAGTGAAACTTCTGAAATCTGAAATTTTGATTATAATATCTAATTGTTCAAAGTATAGATCATTTCCAATAACTTGCATGTGATTTATTTTTCCCCAAAAATCGAATCCACTTGTTTCTTTGTAAGGAGTATCTAATTCAGAAACATCAAGAGAGACAACACCAGAATATAATAACACAAGAGAGTCACTGATTACATTGTAAGAATATAGTCCAGCCTTGTGCTGAGAATTGTATTCATAGTCCTGGATTGAAATAAGAATTTCTTTAGAATTACTGTCGTAGGCGATATCGGTAATATTTCCTTTGTCCGATATATCTATTAGAGTTTTGACTTTAAAACCAGAATCTGTATTTGTAATTTCTCTTAGATAGTTTTTGTTGTCTACAGCATAGAGTATATTACCTGCGGTAATAATTTTTGAAACATTTGAAAAACCTGCATTAGTGCCAACACCATCTTTTACTTCTTTCATATCAGGATTACCGACTAAAAAATCTGTTTCTTGAATATCTAGATTAAATCCTCTAAGAGTTGCAGAAGTTTTATCATAGATAATAAAATCATCATTTAAAGAGGTTATGTCATTAAAAACCGAAATATTATCCTGAATTGTATTCGTAGCAACTGTTTCCTTTAATTCCATTGCATTTTCTTTAATACTATAAATAGTATTCCCTTTATTACTATGGTTGCTAATGCTCACTGGTTTTCCATCGGAGGTTATCGTAAATCTTCCATTTTGGGTAGATGTAAAAGATCTAAAAGGTAAAAAGTCATTAATAACACTTAAAGTTCCGTTATTTTCTAGTTTTTTAATATAAATAGGGTTAGACTGTACTCCTGCATCGCTAAACTCAGTAGCTAATTCCATAAAGTATATTTCATTATTAAAAACAGCCATGTCATGTGTAATTCCTATAGGAATAAAAATATCGGGTTTAATAGTTGAAGGTTTTAAAATTGTGTATTCAGAATCTTTAGAACTACAAGAAAGGAATAAAAATAAAGAACAAAATAAATACAGTGCTGTACTAATTTTTTTCATGTTAATGGTTTTTGTTAGTACCTTAACTCTATGAAAATAGAAATATTGTAATTAATAATGGGTGTTTTTTTCGATAGAAGAGAAAAAATATTAGGTAAAATAAGTATTTAATATTTTAGTAAATAATACAGATTGTACCCGTGGTTATTGTACTTGAAAGTATAGGGAGAATACGCTATTTTAACGTAGAGGTTCTAGAGAAAAGAGGAGAAGGGCTTACCTTATATTTAAGGTTTATGGAAATAACGGATTTTTATTTTATTGATTTCATTAGGAATATATGATTAAAAAGCTTGAGCAGCGAAAAGAAAAATAGCGGCTAATTAAACCAAACAGCGTATCGTTTTCGGCGTAACTCCAAAGCTAAAGTTTCTTCCATTTTTAAGGCTGCAGCTCTAGTGGTCATTGTAGGGATATGATGGTACAGACTCCCTCGTAAATAGAGTCCATATTTTTCTACAATGTTAGCAGAAATTTTGTGCCCTTTTTTGTTTATATAACCAGATTTGTGCTGTTCAAAACGTTCCTTGGGTGTTTTACTGGTCATTCCAACATAAAGACATTGAAGAGACCCATTAAATTGTGGGTTGGCCTCTCTAAATTTTCTGTTCTCGGTATATATTTTTTTAGAAAGTTCTATCACATAAACGCAGTATTCGGTTCTTGCCATGACAGTTAAATATTTAAATTATTCAAGCTTTGGTCTTAATTGTTTAAATGTCCAATATTGGTTTGTATAAGAAACGTAGGGTAGTTAAAATACTTTTGTTTTTAGCTAAATATAAATATTCCGCCTTTATTTTTCTCTAAATGCGTTTTGAGCCATTCTTTTGACAATTAGTCTATGAAATGGTTTTATTAATCCCATATAAATTTTTCCCTTAAGATTATTGTATTCCACTAATGTAATAACTTTAATATTATTTGAATCAGATTTATCATTATGAACTATTGCCCGAAAGTTTAAATGCGAGTCATCTGCTCCTAATATAACTTCATAATCAGATATTGAGAATATTTTAAAGAACTTCACATATCCTCCAACTCTATATTTTTCATTGTAATCATCTGGAATTTCTGTTTTTAAGCCAAACAAGCCTACAATTTTATTTCTCAGAGAAAATAATAAATTTATCCAACCTGGAGTTGTGTTGAAAATAAGATTTGTAATTTCCTGAATAGTGTTTTTATGGTTCGTTGTAGAAAAGGTATCTGCAAAATCAATTTTATTGAGTAATTTTTTCAAATTATCTGTTAATTCAGTTTGTTCTTCATTTACTTTTTTATTCATTTTAGAACCTTAGTTTTCAGTTTTTTCAACAGCATACATTTTTAATAGATCAACAAACGCTTTTTTGATTTTATTCATTTCAGATTGCGGAGTATCTTTTTCTAGAATAATTTTAACCCGAGATGCCGAGTCCACTTTGAAATGTTTTTCAGTATTTATATTAATCTGTTGGGTCTCTATTGAATTTGTTTTAAATAATATTTCAATCCATTTACTTTCAGCATTTTCTTTGACGGTTATTCCAGTATATTCATTTGTATTCTCCAAATAATAGGCTGTTGAGCAAAGCTTGAATGTTCTACAGAATTGTATAAACTTAATCACTTTTTTTGCTTAATGTCAACTTCCTCAAGTAAATAGTTATAGTTTGTTTCGGTATTATCAAGCTTATACATATCTATTTTTTCGTTCAAATATTGATACGTTTCTGCTTTAGTTTGACCTAAGCATTTTGTGTAGGTAGATAATAGAAATAATACAATAAATAAATTTTTCATAATTGGGGACTGTTTTTTGACTTAATTAGAATACAGTTAAAGAGGCATAGAAAAGTACTTTTTTTGCATAAATTCTTGTTTTACTGCTCTAAAAACGGAAAAAACATTATCAGCAACGTTGAGAATAAAATTACGAACCATAACTCGTAAATTAACTAAACCAAAATTATATATTCCTTCCATTTTTAGTTTTACATTAATCCATTTTTAATTTCACATTTTCATTATCTAACAATTCTAAATGCTCTTCTATTTTAAATTGAGAAGCTTTAAAATCACTTTTCCTTGTTATGGCTTGTTCTTTACGTTTTAAACTTCTAGAAAAACGACGTATTCCTTGTTCAGAGTCAATTATTAAGCCTGGTATTGTAACATTTTCTCCTTTAGGGCCTTTCGCTACCATCGTAAAATAAGAAGAATTACAATGTTTTTTAAGTCCTGTAGTAATGTTTTCAGATTCTACACGAACGCCAATGACCATAGAGGTTCTTCCTGTATAGTTTACAGATGCTCTTAAGGTTGCTAATTCGCCAACTTCAATAGGATTTAAAAAATCTACTTTATTTACAGATGCGGTTACGCAATAGTGTTGCGAATGTTTAGAAGCACATGCGAAAGCTATTTGATCCATTAGGTTTAAAATATGTCCACCGTGCACTTTACCACTAAAATTAGAGTGGGCCGGGAGCATTAACTCGGTTATGGATACTCTAGACTCTCTAGCGCTCTTATATTTTTTCATTTATTTTTTATAAAGAATGTTCGTAGTATTTAATTGCCAAAATGCGGCGATTTTTCAGATTCTACTTCGGTTGCGAAGTATTTAGTATCTCCTAGCCAAAAGAAAGTAGCATAACGTTCTATGTATACCAATTTTACATACTTTCCTTGGTATTCTTTTAGTTTGCTAATTACTTCTTTGTCTTTATCTAAAACAGAAAAAGAAAAAATTTGTGCGCCAGAAATTCCTTGGCTAATTTCTCCTTCCCAAGTCTTTGCTAATACCCCTTTTCTGCTAATTTTTATTAACTCTCCAGAGCGAACTCCTTCGCTATATGGTACAAAGTAAATAAAGGCATAATAGACTGCCATGACAGCAACGATACTAACAATAATAAGGCTTATAATTTTTTTCATTTATATATAATTTCTAGTTACGTATTCTTAATTTAATCTTCTTTAAAATCGGCTTCCTCTGCTCTTTTTAATAAAGGTTCTGGGATAGATTTTTTGGCTTTTGCACCCATTATCTTAAGTTTTTCAATACTGGTAATAATGTTCCCTCTGCCTTCTACGAGTTTATTCATAGCTCCTTTATACTCTCCCTTGGCTTCGTCTATCTTTTTGCCAACCCTTAGTAAATCGCTGGTAAAACCTTCAAATTTATCATATAATGCTCCGGCTTGCCTAGCAATTTCAATAGCATTTTTTTGTTGCTTTTCATTATTCCACATACTATCAATGGTACGTAAAGTAGCTAGTAGGGTAGAAGGGGTAACAATTACTATGTTTTGCTCAAAAGCTTTGTTGTATAATTTGTTGTCCGTGTTTACAGCAATTGCAAATGCAGGCTCAATAGGAACAAACATTAAAACAAAGTCAGGACTTTCCATAGCATACAAATCTTCGTATTTTTTTGCGGATAGTTGATCTACGTGTCTTTTAATAGAGTTTATATGGTCTTTTAAAAACCTTTCTTTATCGGCTTCTTCTGCATTAATAAAACGTTCATAGTCGGTTAAAGAGACTTTAGAATCTACCACCATCTTTTTGCCATCGGGAAGATTAATGATAACATCGGGCAATACTCTAGAGCCGTCTTCTCTAGTAAAACTTTGTTGAACGGAATACTCTCTATCTTTTTCTAGTCCAGACTTCTCTAAAACACGTTCCAAAACCAATTCGCCCCAATTTCCTTGCATTTTACTATCTCCTTTTAAGGCTTTAGTAAGGTTTTCTGCTTCTTGAGTTATTTTTAAATTCTGACTTTGTAAGTTTGTAAGTTGTTCTTTTAAAGCAGAATGAATGCTAATATTTTCTTTTTGACTATCCTCTACTTTCTTCTCGAACAACTGAATTTTATCTTGTAAAGGCGAAAGAATATTTTTTATGTTTTTCTGATTTTGTTCCGTAAACTTCAAGCTTTTTTCTTCTAAAATCTTGTTTGCTAAGTTTTCAAATTCTTTGGTAAATTTTTCTTGAAGCTTTTCAACCTCTTCCTTTTGTACCGTATTTTTTTCTTGTAAGTTCTCTATATCCGATTGATAACGAACAATCTGATTACTCATTTGTGTCTTTTCTTGCTGCAAATGTCTTTGGTGTTCTACTTCATCCATCAACTTAGCCTCTATAGAAGATAAATTATTTTGTAATTGCTTCTCTCTTTCTTCTAAAGTGCTTTGGCTAGATTTAGTTTTAAGCGTTTGTATGTAGTTACCCAAAAAGTATCCTATCGCAAGGCATATAATTCCGATAATTAAATAGATGACGTATTCGTTCATTTGTAGAAAATTAAACTTTTGTAAAAATAGTTAAAATTAAAAGTATTTCACTGTTTAGTTTAATTGTCAACATTACTAAAATCGTATTTTTTGAGAGTATTTTGTAGTATTTTCCAATGATTCCTTACTTGCCTTTTTATTTCAGGAGCTTCTAATTCTTCAGATGCTTTATATGCATATCTCAAGTAATTTCCTCTAAATTTCCTTTTGGATGCTTTAGTAACCGATTTACCGTCGATATATGTTGTCCTTTTTGAAGGCAATTTTCGTGATTTAACTCCTTTGTAAGTATATAATCTGTATAGTTTTCTTTTGTAAAGGGGAGCTTCATCTAAAAGATATTTTTCTTTAATACTTTCTACTCTTTTATGTTTACGCTTTACTGTTTGCTTCATTTCTCTATAAAAACTAGCAAGGTTTTTAGATTTGATTAAAGTTTGATAACCGTAGAATTCAAAACCTAAATAATTTAAGGGAACGTTTTCTTTTAAGGAGTCATCAGTTGTAATTCTAAAAGATTGTAATCTATTGTTATGTCTTTTAAAAAGAGTTTTTTCTATTTTTTCTAAGGATACTTTTAGTTCAATTTTCTCAATTTGTTCTTTTATGAACTCTTCTACAATTTTTATTTGATTCTCCTTACATAAAACAATAATGTCATCGGAATACCTTCTGTAAAATACATCGTGTTTTAATGTTAATTGATCAATAATAGCTTCGTCAAAGGATAACATATAGAT
>NZ_JADGES010000051.1 GCF_016744255.1 Maribacter sp. | reverse complement strand
ATTATTATTTAAATCTGTATTGGAAATAAAATAGTCTTCTCCATCCACAAGAATTGTAGTTATTGGTAATATATTGGTATCTGTTGCGGTGGCATAGAACAGAATTGTACCACCTGCAGTAACTTGAATATCTTCTAATGTTGGTCCTGTTATATTGTAATTATTTAAACAAAAGGATTGAAGAGCATCTGCAGTAGGAATACTTGGTGTTCCCATGATTGCAAAATTTTCGGTAAGCTCATAATCAAATTGTAACCTACATGGTGTAGTATCATTTTGAGAACTACGTACTCTTACAGTATAATTTCCTTGAACAAGTGAGGTAACATCTATTTGGTAATTAGCAGTACCACCAGCAAAGTTTATGTTGTTTTGTGTTAAGACATTATTACTAATTTGATCTACTACATCATAAATAATGTCATAAGTTCCATTACTTAGAATAGGAGCGTCAATAATTACATTTATTTGAGTTGCATTACAATTATTATCAACGATTAAATCTAATTGTATTTCGGAAGGTAAAGGTGTAATTGTTGTGCTAGCATTAATATTACAACCTAAATCTAACCCTCCAACGATATCAAATTCTATATTATAAATTCCACCTTCTGTAAAGTTTGTACCTGGAATAATAAGATTGCCGTTACCATTTGTAAAACTAACATTTCCTGTTAGATTGCTAACAATGCTATTTGGGTCTGTAAGGGTGTAATTAATGGTGTGTGTTTGATTGGAAAGTACTTCAGTATTATCAAAAATATTGGATAAACTTACCGTTACATCAGTATTAATACAAGCGTCCGGAACTGTAGCTGTTGGATCTGTTATTAAAAATGATGATGATGAAACTAATATATTAGGGCAGACACCTCCTACATCTACAATATTTATGCTAACAATACTATTTATTGGTACAGAGTTTTTTTCAATATCAAAAGTAGCTGTTCCATTATTAAAAGTACTAGATACTGTTTCTGTTCCTAGAACTCCGGTAAGAGCATATTCAATATTGTATTGACCATTAGGTAAAAGCGTACTGTCATATGTAAGGGTAACGGGGTACGTATTTTGAGAAACACAGTAATTATCTACTTCCATAGTACCATCAAGAGTTGGTAAAATAGTAATGATTACAGGAGTAGAAGCTTCACTACATACAGGGTGAAAAGGAGTAGGGAATACTGTATAAGTAAAACTATATGTACCCACACCAAAATCATTGTAAATTTGTTGAATATCTATAATATTGTCTGATAAACTACTTAATTGATTTGTAGAACTATCATCAGACCAAGTACCTTGAGTGTCTTCATCTGTAAGTAAATCATTAAGATTTACATTGGTATACAAAGAAAAATCTTCATTATTACAAATTGTTATACCTTGACCTTCGCCAGATTGAGCTCTTGGATAAACTTTTAAAATAATGGTTGTAGTACTTTCTGAACATATTCCAATAGCTGCAACTGTATAGGT
The DNA here is from genome assembly GCF_016744255.1 of Maribacter sp. Classification (GTDB taxonomy): domain Bacteria; phylum Bacteroidota; class Bacteroidia; order Flavobacteriales; family Flavobacteriaceae; genus Maribacter_B. The sequence goes on along the minus strand of NZ_JADGES010000051.1, from coordinate 23,071 downwards.
AAACGTATATGTTCCTGGACCAGCTTCTTCCGCATTAAAAAAATTATCATTCAATTGACCCGTAGCTGTAAATGGGTCTTCTGCCCATACACCATTTATATCTGGTAATATATCATTTGTTTGATCCCCTAGAAAGGGATTTAAATTTACACTAGAATCGTCGCTACAAGCATTTGCGTCTCCTATAATATTGTCTTCACCAGAATACCCACCTAAGTCTATGCTTACATTAGCAGATTCTCCGCAACTGTTATTAGTATATGTGAAAACATGAGTTCCTGCAGAGTGAATTCTCCAGAGATTAAGAACCCCAGTATTGCTATCTAAAGCAAAGTATGTAGCAGGATCCGTAGTACTCCAGCTACCTCCAGGAGATTCTCCAGTTAATACAGAGAATAGGTCAAAAGTTTTATTATTAGTGTCAGAGTATTTGTCGCAAACAGAAATAGTTATGTCTGAGCCTGCACATTGAGCGCTAGAAAAGATAGTATAGTTCATCATAATAAGGAAGATGAACCATTTTAGAAAAATAGTTAATTTGTTTTGGTTGTTCATTATGTAATGGTTAAATGATGTTCTAGAAACGCAAAATTACCTTGGAACGTGATTTTCACCCCTAGTTTTGTTGTAAAACCGTATAAATAAGTGGTTAGTTAAGAGGAAAGTATGGTTTTATACTTTTTAAAATGTGCATTTTGTCGATTTTTGCCGATTATTATTAGCATAGATATGGTTTGATGACCTTCAGAGCTTTACTTATCTTTACATTTTAATTATAGATTTTATGCATATTCATTTTATTGCAATTGGTGGCAGCGCCATGCACAATTTAGCACTGGCTTTAGAACACAAAGGTTACCATATAACGGGTAGTGATGATGTTATTTTTGAACCTTCTAAATCTAGGCTTTCTTCCAAAGGACTTTTACCAGATGCTTTTGGTTGGTTTACGGATAAGATACATACAAGTTTAGATGCTGTAATTTTAGGTATGCATGCCAAGCCAGACAACCCCGAATTACTAAAAGCACAGGAGTTAGGAATTACTATTTATTCTTATCCAGAATTTTTATACGAGCAGTCTAAAAATAAAACCCGTGTAGTTATAGGGGGGAGTCATGGTAAAACCACTATTACATCTATGATTTTGCATGTTTTAAATTATCATGATTTTAAGGTAGACTACATGGTGGGTGCCCAATTAGATGGTTTTGATAGAATGGTACATTTAACAGAAGAGAACGATTTTATTGTTTTAGAAGGGGATGAATACCTTTCTTCACCAATAGATCGTAGACCTAAGTTTCATTTATACCAACCTAATATAGCCTTGTTAAGTGGTATTGCTTGGGATCATATAAATGTTTTTCCAACTTTTGATAATTATGTAGAGCAATTTAAAATATTTGTAGACGGTATTGTAAAAGGAGGAAGTATAACCTATAACTTAGATGATGCTGAGGTTTGTAAAGTAGTAGAAGCGTCTGAGAACGCTATCCGAAAATTGGGTTATACTACGCCAGAATATAGTGTGGAAAATGGGCAAACATTATTAGAAACACCAGAAGGCCCAATGCCTATTGAAGTTTTTGGAAAGCATAACCTTAGTAACCTTGCTGGGGCAAAATGGATATGCCAAAACATGGGAATAGACGAAGATGATTTCTACGAAGCAATAGGGACATTTAAGGGAGCTTCTAAAAGATTAGAGAAAATAGCAGAGAGGACTAACGCTGTCGCATATAAAGATTTTGCACATTCACCAAGTAAGGTAGCCGCAACTACGAAAGCGGTTAAAGAACAGTATCCAGATAGAAAAGTTATAGCGTGTTTAGAACTGCATACTTATAGTAGTTTTAATCCAGAATTTTTAAAAGAGTATAAAGGAGCTTTAGATGCTGCAGACGAGGCCGTTGTCTTTTATTTACCAGAATCTGTGAAAATAAAAAAGTTAAAAGAAGTAACTAAAGAACAGATATCCGAAGCTTTTCAAAGAGAGGATCTTAATATTCAAACGAATGCTGCTAGTTTTAAAGAATTTGTTTTTAATAAAAATTATGATGACTCCGTATTGCTTTTAATGAGCTCGGGTAATTATGGTGGTTTAGATTTTGAGGAAGTTAAGATTTTGATAAATATTTAATTTTTAAAAGTGTCTCTATTTGAGCTCTTTCTTTACGGGTAAGTTTTCTATTCTTTTTACGTGCCATATTAACAAATCTATTCATTTAGATTTGTAGCGTTAAGTTCTTGAGTATGCAATGTCTAATGTTATGTTAGAAGAAACTAGAAACATAAATGATTCTCGAGAATAAGTATAATTACAAGAGATTCAGGACTACGATGTTTTAAATAATGAGGGCTAAACCCCAAATTGTTTTAAATGATGGTCTAAATGTTTGTATTGCATTTTCCCCCATTGCTCATGAGTTAAGACACCGAATATTGGGTGTGGATACCATTTTTTTCGCTTATTCAAAGCATGAAACTCTGTTATCAGAAGTTTTAGCTTTTCTGCTTCAACTTCCATTTCTTTTTCTTCTTTGGTTTTTAAAGCAGGTGCCGTTGGTAAACTTTTACGCCAAGCTTTATCATTGTACATAGATTTTTTAATAAATAATCTTATAAAAAAATTCCCTCTCTTCTTTGATTCCTTATTCTTAATAGCAATTTTTAGAGGATATTGGCAGTGCCAAAGCATTTGCCCTACCGACATTTTCCCCCAAAGACGTTCAGAGTTGCTGTTTAAATTACGTATTCTGTCTAGAGTTTCAGTATACGTTTTTTCGTTAAATAAAGATTGCATAGCTTTTTTAATAGTTTATTGAAATTTACACATAAAATATTAAGTTCACTATCTTTAAACCATGCAAAAAAAATTAGGCTCATTTTCAATTAAGTATTGGTCTGATGATGACAAGCCTAGAGAAAAGCTAGTTCAGAAAGGTAAAGCTATACTTTCCGATGCCGAACTTGTAGCTATATTAATTGGTTCTGGAAGTAGAGACGAAAGTGCTGTAGAGCTCTCTAAAAGGATTTTGGCATCTGTAAATAATAATTTAAATGAGTTAGGTAAACTATCTATAAAGCAATTAACACAGTTTAAAGGTATAGGAGAGGCTAAAGCAGTTTCGATTGCTGCTGCATTAGAACTAGGAAGACGTAGAATAGGCGAAGATTCTAAGAAAATAACTAAAATAACGAGCAGTAAAAACTGTTATGACCTGCTACAGCCCATATTAGGAGAATTGCCACATGAAGAATTTTGGATTTTGTATTTAAATAATGCTAATACAGTTTTACGTAAAAATCAATTGAGCAAAGGCGGTATAACCGGTACTTTAGTAGATGTTCGGTTGGTTTTGAAGCAAGCTTTAGAATATGGAGCAGTAGCTTTAATTTTGGCTCATAATCATCCGTCAGGAACATTAAGAGCAAGTGAGGCAGATAAGAAAATAACACAAAAGTTAAAAGCAGCAGCAGCTGCATTAGATATAAAAGTTTTAGATCATTTGATCATTACCCAAAAGGATTATTTTAGCTTTGCAGATGAAGGATTTATGTAATTAGTTATAATTTATGTTATTAATATACACCCATAAAATTACATCTAGATTTAGTTATGTAATGCGACATATATTTACCAGAATATTGGGGATAGATGTTGTTTTTACAACTAAAGTGGAAGATTTTATAAAACATACAGGTCCTAAAATTACATATACCAAGCAACCCTTGCAGAATGAATTTTTTGTTCGAAGTAATGATTTGCTTTTTGAACAAGGAATTAATGATTTAGATATACGAATAGCAGATTGGAATGGAACCCCCTGTTTTTTTAATGCAGGAGAAAAAAGTAGTATTCCTTTTGATATATTTTCGGCTAGTTTTTATCTGTTGAGTAGATACGAAGAGTACTTGCCACATGTAAAAGACGAACATGGGAGGTTTTCTCCTAAAGATAGTGTAGCGTATCAAAATAAATTTTTAAAATCACCTGTTGTAGATATATGGGCGTATATGTTGCTAGAGGAATTAAAGAAACGTTTTGCAGATATTGATTATAAAAAACAGCAATATAAATATACCTCTATTATAGATGTAACTACATCGCATTGCTATGCGTATAGAGGTTTGGTGAGAGGAATTTCAGGATTGTTTTTGGATGCGGTTTATTTTAAATTTAAAAGAATTTTTCAACGTATTTCAGTTTGGTTTAATTCTAAAAAAGACCCATACGATAATTTCGATTTTTTAATAGCTCTCCATAAAAAGTATAAGGTGCATAGTATGTTCTTTTTTCAATTTGCTTCCTATTCTACTTATGATAAAAACGTATCAACGAATAATAATAAATTTAAATATTTAATTAAATCTATTGCGGATTATAGTTTAGTTTCTTTGGGAGCATCCTATAGTTCTTTTAACGATGTAGAGCTTTTGAAAAAAGAAAAAAAAGCCCTTTCAGCCGTAATTAATAGACCTGTAGAATATTCTAGAATGCGCTATAATAGAGTTGTTATTCCAGATTCTTATAGGAATTTAGTGGAAGCCGAATTTACAGATGACTACACTATGGGGTACACATCAGAAATCGGTTTTAGAGCAGGAACATGTACTTCTTTTTATTTTTATGACATACCTCTAGAAATACAGCAGCCTATAAAATTACATCCTTTTGCAATTCATGACTATGCATTGTTAGATATGAATAAGAAGGAGGAAATAGAATTAAAAATGGACGAGATAAGGCATATAGTAAAAAAAGTTAATGGTACATTTGTTACCATTTTTTCTAACGAACTTTTAGGAAGTAGTCTAAGAGTAAATTGGAAAAATGTTTATGCAAATCTTTTAAAAAAGTCTAATGTTTAAAGAAATAGTAACCGATGTATTTTTTGATTTAGATCATACCTTGTGGGATTTTGAAAAAAACTCTGCTCTAACTTTTAGTAAAATTCTTACCAAGAATGATATCTCTGTTAATTTAGATAGTTTTTTAAAGATATACGTACCTACAAATCTAAAATTTTGGAAACTATATAGAGAGGATAAAATTACCAAAGAAAACCTAAGATACGAACGTTTGAAGACGGTATTTGATAGTTTGAGTTATTCTATTACAGACGAATTAATAGATACATTATCCGAAGAGTATATTGAATACCTTTCTACATACAATCACTTATTCCCAAACGCAATAGAAATATTAGAATATTTAAAGCCTAATTACACCCTACATATAATTACAAACGGTTTTCAGGAGGTACAAGAGAAGAAGCTAAAAAACGCAAATATTTTTGATTATTTTAATGTTGTAATAGATTCTGAATTTGCAGGGGTTAAGAAACCCAACCCTATAATTTTTGACAAAGCTTTAAAAGAAGCAAATGTACAGCCAGAACGGTCTTTAATGATAGGTGATAGCTTAGAAGCAGATATTTTAGGAGCCAAAGCAGTTGGCTTTAATGTGTTGCATTTTAATGCTCACGGAGAAGCTTTACATGGACATTGTGATATGATTCAGGATTTGGGTGAAATAAAAAGCTATTTATAGAGTTATTATTTTATAGTATAGATGCAACTTTGTTTTAGTTGTTTATAACTAGGAGATAGTAAATGAAAAAAATAGGTCTTTTTTGTGTTCTTTTTGCCCTAATGCTTATTGGGCATTCTTGTATAGAAGAACAAGATTTTGGGCAGTATGATGATCTTAGTGTTATACCAAAATTTGAAAGTAGTATAATTTATATAGAAGCAACAGAAGAGGTTATAAACCTAGCTCCAAACACTACTTTTTATTCTCAGGAATTTGATTTTAACCCATTTTCAGAAAGTGTATTTGCAGATAGAGTTGTAGATGGAGTAATTACCTATGAATTAGAAAATACGACTAGTAAAGACTTAGACATAAAATTAGAATTTTTAGATGAGTCAGGAGTTATTTTAGATACAGAAATTTTTTCTCCAATATATAAAGCTCCATCCGCTGTTTTAAAACGAGAGGTAGTTTATGGTAATACTGGAGAAAGCCTCGATATTATAATAAATACTTCAAAAATAAGAGTAACAGCAAATAACTTAAGTGATAATAGTAGTGTATCTACTCAGCCAGAACCTTTAATAGTTTTAAAGTCAAGCGGAAAATTTAGTGTACGGGTAAAATGAGAATGCATAACATTTTATTAATTCTCGTACTCGGGGTATGCAATTTTGTTCTATCTCAGAATAAACAAATACTTTATGACTTTTCTGAGATTCCTCAATCTTTAATGGTTAATCCAGGAACCGAAGCCGATTTTCAATGGTATTCTGGAGTTCCTATGTTATCTGGGACTTCTTTTCAAGCAGGTTCTAGTGGAATTTCGGTAAATGATTTGTTTGCCAATGATGGGTTAGATATTAATGATAAGTTTAGAGATCGTGTTATAAATGGAATGAGCCCTAAGGACGATTTAAGTGGAAACTACCAAATAGAGCTTATAAATGCAGGTTATAGAGGAAAAAATACAGACAATTTTTATTCTTTCGGTATTTATAATGAAGGAGATGCTATCGGCTATTGGTTCCAAGATTATGCTCTTTTGGGCTATGAGGGTAATGCAGATAAATTAAATAAACGGTTCGATTTAGGAGATCTTAAAACAAGAGGGGAAATTTTGAATGTTTTTCATTTTGGCGTTTCTAAGAAAATAGATAATAAATTAACATTAGGGTTAAGAGGTAAATTATACTCTGGTATTTTAGATTTTACTTCAACAAAAAATAAAGGCTATTTTGTTACTAATGAAGGGCAAAACAATGTGTTAGCCAATACTATAAACGCAGATATGGAATTAAGATCTTCTGGTTTTGTAGTTTTTGATGCTGTTAACAAAAAAGGCGGATCTACTGGCGATATAATTAAAAGAGGTTTTTTTGGCGGTGATTTAGGATTAGGTCTAGATTTTGGTTTTACCTATCACTTAAATGAGCAAACTGTTGTAACGGCAAGTATCTTAGATTTAGGATTTATATACCATTCTACAGATGTATTAAACTATGCTCTAAAGGGTAGTGCTACGGTAGAGGGAGTTGAAATTATTTTACCAGACGCTATAAATAATGGCGATACCGATTTTTGGCAAGATTTAATAGATGAGGTAGAGGAATTAGTTCCTTTTGAAGAAAATAATAAAAACTACATCACTTTTAGACCAACAAAACTGTATGGTTCATTAAGATATAATTTTGGAGAGAAAATAGAATCAAAAGGCTCTTTAGATTGTAATTGTAATGTGTCTGGAGGAAATTCTTATAGAGCAAAGTACGCAAATAGTATTGGCGGGCAATTGTATGTAATAAATAGACCTAGAGGACCCCAAGCAGCATTATCTGCCTTTTATTTAAGAAGGTTAGGAAATGTTATGGCAATCAAAGCAGCTTATACCATAGACAAATATTCGTTTACAAATCTTGGCGTAGGGCTTAGCATGCAAGTAGGCCCGGTTAATCTATATTTTATGGCAGATAACCTGTTAGCTTACCAAAATGTAGCAGCAAGTAATTATGCTTCTTTTCAATTAGGAATTAATATCATATCTTGGGGAAAAAAGTAAGGGGAAATTATTTAATTAGGAGTTTAGGTATTTCTCGTTAATTTTGGCTTGCTTATTTTATAGTTGAAAACCATAATTCTTAAAGATATCTGTTGTGAAGTATTTTATAATATTAGCCTTTTTTAGCTTAAATTTTTCTGCAATAGCCCAATCAGCCTTTGATGATTATAAGTATATAGTGGTTCCAAAGAAGTTTGAGAATTTTAAAAAGGAGAATCAATACCAGACGAGTACATTGGTAAAACACTTATTGGTTCAAAAAGGATTTACTGTAGTTTATGAAAATACTATGCCCGAAGAGTTAGTGTTTAATAGATGTTTAGGTTTGTATGCGCATTTAAATAATGCTTCATCTATGTTTAGTACCAAAGTAAGTATGTCTTTTAAAGACTGTAATTCTAGAGAGGTATTTGTAACGGGGTATGGGAAGAGTAAGATAAAAGAGTATAAAAAATCTTTTACAGAAGCAATCACCGAAGCTTTAAAGTCGCTAGACGGTTTAAGTTATAAGTATAATAAAAAGCAGAATAACGAGCCTTTGAAAGTTAGTTATAAGAATGATGTAAAAAAGATTACGGAGGAGCAAGTGGTTAAAAAAAAATCTTGCTGTAATACAAACAGCTACGGAGGATAACCAATCTTATAAAAGTATGGAACCTAAGCCTTCATATTATAAGAAGGCAAAACCAATTTTAGAGAACGTATCTAGTAGTTTAGCTAATGAGACACTGTATGCACAAGAAATAAAAGATGGTTATCAGTTGGTAGATAGTTCTCCAAAAATACGTTTAAAGATTCTTAAAACTTCTATTACAGATGTTTATACTGTAAAACGAGCATTAGATAATGGTGTTGTTTTTAAAAAGAATAATATTTGGTATTACGAGTATTATGTTTCTGGAGAATTAGTAAGCGAAATATTAAATATTAAGTTTTAAAATTGGTATTTATCTTTCCATCTTTTTTTCAGGAAGTCTTTTAATGCATTTTCCCGTTGGTTATTTCTGGGTTCGTAGAAAGAGGTTCCTGTAATCTCATCAGGTAAAAATTCCGCATCAATAAAGTTGTTTGCATAGCTGTGAGCATATTTGTAATCTTTGCCATAACCAATGTCTTTCATTAGTTTTGTAGGTGCATTTCGTAGTGGTAGAGGTACAGTTAAGTCTCCTGTTTGTTTTACTACTTGCTGTGCTTTTCCTATGGCAGCGTAACTAGCATTGCTTTTTGCAGATGTTGCCAAATATATAGCACATTGGCTTAGTATAATTCGGGCTTCTGGATATCCAATAGTTGTAACTGCTTGAAAACAGTTATTTGCAATAACTAAAGCAGTTGGATTTGCTAGGCCAACATCTTCCGATGCTGAAATTAACAAGCGACGAGCAATAAATTTGACATCTTCACCACCTTCAATCATTCTTGCTAACCAATATACTGCACCATTAGGGTCGCTACCTCTAATAGACTTTATAAAAGCAGATATTATATCGTAATGTTGTTCGCCAGTTTTGTCATACAAAACAGTGTTTTTCTGAACTTTGCCCATCACCAATTCATTGGTAATTACAATAGTTTCTTTTTCCTCAGAATTAACAACAAGCTCAAAAATATTCAATAATTTTCTACCGTCACCACCAGAAAGTCGCATTAGCGCTTCTGTCTCTTCTAGTTTTATTTTTTTTGTTTGCAATAAGGAGTCTTCCTTTATAGCTCTTCGTAATAAAGCATCTAAATCTTCCTTACCGAATGCATTTAAGATATATACTTGGCATCTAGATAATAATGCCGGAATTACTTCAAAGCTAGGGTTTTCTGTAGTGGCACCAATAAGTGTTACCCATCCTTTCTCAACGGCAGCAAGAAGTGAGTCTTGTTGCGATTTGCTAAAGCGATGAATTTCATCTATAAAAAGTATGGGGTTCTTAGCAGTAAACAAGCCGCCAGATTGTTTTGCTTTTTCAATAACTTCTCTAATGTCTTTAACACCGCTGTTAATAGCGCTTAGTGTATAAAAAGGTCTTTTGCTTTCTTCTGCAATAATGTTTGCTAAGGTTGTTTTTCCAGTCCCTGGAGGTCCCCATAGGATTAAAGAAGGTATCAATCCTTTTTTTATTTGGTTAGTTAGGGAGCCTTTTTCCCCAACCAGATGATTCTGACTAATGTAGGCATCCAAAGTTTTTGGACGCACTCTTTCTGCAAGTGGCTCATTCATGCTATAAAAGTATAACAAAATTTAAGATGACAATCTTACAGTATTTACAATTTTGGCTAACTTGTTGTTTTCTTTATGTTTTTATATAATATGTCTGAAAATAATTATTTTAAATTCTCTAATATGGTCTTAATAGCTCCTTTGGTTGGAGTTATTGCTATATGGTCTGTATATTGGTTAGAACTGATTCTAGAGACTAATTTTAATGTATTTGGAGTTTTTCCTAGAAGCTGGATTGGTTTACGAGGAATAGTTTTAAGCCCTTTTATACACGGTTCCTTGGAGCATTTGTATAACAATACCATACCCTTGGTAATTTTAATGGCTTCCTTATTCTATTTTTATAAAAATGTAGCTATTAGAGTTCTAGTTTATGGAATATTGCTATCGGGTCTTGTAACATGGATTATAGGGAGGCCTTCTTATCATATTGGAGCAAGTGGACTTATATATGTTCTCGCTAGCTTTATATTTTTTAAAGGTGTTTTTACTAAATATTACAGACTAGTTGCATTATCTCTCATGGTAGTTTTTGTCTATGGAAGTTTGTTGTGGTATATTTTTCCAATAAAAGACGGAATTTCATGGGAAGGTCATTTAGGAGGCTTTTTAACAGGGATGTTACTTTCGTTTATAATTAAGGCGCGAACACCCTTACCTAAAAAATTTGTTTGGGAAAGAGACGATTATAAGGAAGAAGAGGACCCTTTTTTAAAGCATTTTGATGAAAATGGCAATTTTATAGAATTTTCAGAAAATAATTCTGAAGAACCTAATACTTCTATAGAAGTCAATTACCATTATAAAAAGGATGGGCCTGAAAAATGATAATTATCTTCTTTGCCGGACTACTTCATATAAAAATACAGCACAGGCTACAGAAACATTTAAGGACTCTATTTCTCCTGATAAAGGTAATTTAGCAGTGAAATCAGAGGCTTTTAAAATAGAAGGAGAAATACCTCTATCTTCTGCGCCCATTACTATGGCTATTGGTTCTGTGAAGCTCACATCATAAATAGTATTATCTGTTTTTTCTGTAGCCGAAACAACTTTAATTCCTGATGACTGTAGGTAAAAGACAGCATCTTTAATATGATCCACCTTTGCAATGGGTACTTTAAATGCGGCTCCAGCAGATGTTTTAATAGTATCAGCAGTAACAGGAGCGGCTCCTTTTTTCTGAATAATAATGCCATCTACACCTGTGCATTCAGCAGTACGAATAATAGCGCCAAAATTACGAACATCAGATAGTTGGTCTAATAATAAAAATAGGGCAGGAGTCTCTTTCTTTTCAACGCGCTCGATCAATTCATCTAATGTAAAAAATGTAATAGGTGAAATATTGGCGACTGCACCTTGGTGATTGTTCTTGGTAAGACGGTTTAGTTTTTCAATTGGAACATAAGAGGAGTTAATCCCATTTTTACGAATTAAGCTCTCTAACTCTTTATATAAATCGCCTTTAAGACCTTTTTGTAGAAATACTTTATCTATAGGTTCGTTAGAATTAATAGCCTCTGTAATTGCTCTTAAGCCGTAAATTTGGGTTTCCTTTTGCATGGTGTAAAAATACTGTAATTTTTGTATTATTTAATTGAAAGGAGAGTTATAATAAGGGTAAAAGCACCTAAAACTTGCTTGATTTTATTTAAATTATTGAATTTATAGGACTATAATCTCATAGCCACAAGTAACTATGAGGTATAAATAAATGTCATTCTCTTTAAAATCAACTTTTAAGATTGCTTTTCTCTCTAATTATTTTTCTAACCTGGAAGATTCCTGACGAGCTGATAGAGGTAATTTGAAGTATCGACTATAAGGCATCTGTTGTTAGTATTTTTGGATGTACTATGAAGAAGCCAAGAATAGGGTTAAATTATTCTATTTGGTATCCAAGAGCAAGAATGGTTAAAAAAGCAAGAGTCATTTGATAATCGTATACCAGTAAAAGATATTTTACAAGTTTTTTGTAGCGTTAGTTCCTAAGCATTCAAGAGTGTTTTTGTACAATGGATAAACAGCTTTAGAAAAGAAGGTTTCTCTGAAATAGTTAGATATAGTAAGAAAGTTATTGGGTTATCTTTCAGTATAGAACTGTACGGTGACTTTAGGTGTCATGGTATGGTATGCTAAAAAAAATATGGCGACTATACGAAACAACCAAGTGAATTACGTGGTAGTAGCAAAGGAAAATCAGGGTCAATTGCTTGAAACTGTTCTGTTAGAAAAACCTACTGAGACAAAAATACATGAGACTTGTGGTCGTGTAGAAAAGAATTTGTTATCTCTATAAAAGTCTGAGTCAGTTAGAAGATAAGAATCAAAGGGAAAACTTCAAACAGATTATCTATAACCCCACAATGAAAGCAACTATTTAAATACAATAGTGTATTTCTAATTTAGATAGTAAGGTATATATAGTATGTTTTATGATTATAAGAAGTGCTTATTTTTTAAATAGTAAAAGTGTCTCACTTTTATTATAAGTCAAAAAAAAGAGACTGTCTTTTCAGACAGCCTCTTAAATTATTTCAGAGAATAATATATTAAAATTATTCTAGTTATTCCAAAATACTCTAGTAGTAAATTTGTCTCCACCGATAGCGCTACTTGCTGCCTCGTAATTTACTCCATTTCTTTCTGGTTCATTAACAGGGTAAGTATATCTTACTGGAACTAAACCTTCAGCACTAACGTGTGCTTCTGCTGGAGCATTTAATACAGGAAAACCAAAAGTTCTCCATGATGTCCAACCTTCAAATCCTCTAGAATATAGAGCAATATATTTTTGCGTACCAATTGATTCTTTCCAATTAGCAGCATCATAAGGCTGAGCACTAACGTATGCATCAGCATCAGCATCTGGAGCCCAATAGTTTATGGAAGCTTTTACACCTGCATTATAGTGATTTTCAGCGTCAGATACACCACCTAAAGTTAATGCTGCTGCTTCTGCTAATAAAAATTCTGTTTCAGCATAATCCAAGATTACACCTTCGAAATCAGGTTTGTGAAAAATACTACCTAGATGAGTGTAAGAATTATATGAATTATTCCCACCATAAGGCCCTCCTATGTAAGGACTCTTGTTATCTGCCATGTATACTTCAGCTCTTGGATCATTAAGAGGTGAAATTAAATCAACAAAGCTATCAGATACTAATAAATCATTTCTATTGCTTTGCACCAAATTTTCCCATAATGGATTAGAGTATGGGTCAGATATAGTGAAGGGAAATGCTGCATTATCAGCGTTTGATTCGAAAACACCACCTGCAACAGCTTCAGCAACTTTTCCAGCATCTTTAACTCTTAATGCCATTCTTAGTTTTAGTGTATTTGCAAATTTCAACCAAGCACTTACATCACCGTTGTATATAAAATCTGATCCACCAAAAGAATCATGTGCAGGATCTAAATCATTGATAGCACTGTTAAGTTTTACAAAAAGATCAGCGTATATTTCACTAGCATCGTCATATTTCGGCGAAGCATTGTCTATGTTTAGTGCTTCAGAATAAGGAACATTTCCAAAGATATCAACTAATACATGAAAGGAATAAGCTTGCATGATAGCTGTTACTGCCTTTTGATTTGTGTTAATAGGAATCAAAGCAGGATCTAAAGTTTCTCTTTCAGTATCTAAAGTATTCTGAGCTTCTTGAAAATCTAAAAGAACATCTCTGTACATTCTATTCCAGAAACCACCTGTAACATCACGCCCTGCTAAATCATAGTTAGATTCGTCTGGGTATGTTGTAGCTGTCCAATATTGGGCTAGAAAATTAAATATGTTATCGTTAACATTTTGCTTTTTCATTAATCTAGCCAAGTTACGCTGGGCATTACTAAATAGAGTATTAGCAGGTACCGTTGCAGGATTTTTTTCATCTTTATTCCAAGTACTAAAGTCCGTTTCACACGAAATTGTTCCGAAGGTAATAAAGGCTATTAATAGAATTTTTTTCATCACTTATATTTTATTAAAATTGAACTTTAAGATTAAGACCATACTCTTTTACAGATGGGTAGGCACCAGATTGGTATCCTTGTACATTACCAGAACTTAAACCAGCTTCTGGATCTGAGAACGGAGTACTTTTATCAATTATCCATAAATTTTTACCAATAGCGGTTAATGTTAAATTAGATAATTTTAATTGTTTAGTTAATTTAGAGGGTAATGAATATGATAAAGACATTTCTCTTAATTTAACAAAGCCAGCATCATAAACATGTTCTGCGTTTGTTGCGTGCTTGTAACCCCAAGGGTTTTTGTAATAATCTGCTCTTACTCTAGTAGTATTCTTAGAGCCATCTTCTAAAACACCATCAAGAATAACTCCACCACCATCGGCTAAGCTGTTTCTAACTGGGTTTCCTAAGTCGTTTGTGAAAACAGTATTAGCATAAATACCTGTAGCATAACCATACCAAGTATCTAAAGAAAATACGCTACCACCTTTTTTAACATCTATTAAGAAACTGAAATCCCAATTTTTGTACGTAAAAGAATTGTTAATACCGCCAGTCCATTCTGGGTTTATGTCTCCGAGTATTACTTTTTTATCCGTTTTTAAATAATAACCATCTGCTCCAATAACTTTTGATCCGTTACTGTCATATACATTATCAAACCCTTTTATAGTACCGTATGGTTGCCCAACTGTTGCATTAATAGATACACCACCCTGTACGCTGGCCAATTGCAACTCTTTTACTTCGTCATATAGGCTAACTACTTCGTTTTCATTTTTAGCCCAATTTACATTAACTTTCCATTCAAAGTTATCTGTTTTTATAGGGGATCCAAATAAACTAACCTCTACACCTTTATTGGTCATTTTACCCGCATTTACCCATTTTCTGTTGTAGCCAGTGGCTGTAGTTACGGATACCGACATAATTTGATCAGTAGATGCTTTGTTGTATGCAGAAACGTCGAAACCTAATCTGTTTTTGGCAAATTTCATTTCAAGACCAATTTCAGTTTCTTCTGAAAGCTCATCTTTTAATTCTGCGTTGTTTTTGGTTCCTGGTAAAGAATATAGTGTACTACCATTTAAGTTACCTATAGAATTATAAACATCATATATTTTTAACTCATCAGCAGCATTACCTGTTTGAGCAAAACCACCTCTTAACTTAGCAAATGTTATAAGATTAGAGTCAAAAAAGTTAGAGAGTATTAAACTACCTGAAATTGCAGCGTAACCAAATTCATTGTCGTCACTTGGTAATGTTGAAGCCTTTTCATGTCTGTAAGATCCTTCAATAAAATAAGTGTTTTTGTATCCTAAGCTAATGTTTGTAAATAGTGAATTTCTTCCCCATTTTGCTTTGTATTCAAACGGAGCATTGGATAATTCTTTACTGTTACTTAGAGCATATAATCTTGGAACTACTAATCCTCCTGTAGTTGATGCTATAGTATTTTCCTTTTTATTTCTTTGCGCATTAACTCCAAATAAAGCTCTTACGTTGAATTCGTCATTCAAAAAGTTCTTATCGATATTGAAGTATAAGTCATAATTATTATCCGCAACACTTCTAATTCTCTTTCTGTATTCAGAAACATCTACACTTCCTACTGCAATACGCTCTTCTTCAACTGAATTGTAAGTATCAAGTGTTCCTCTAGCCATTATAGACAACCAATCGTTAAATTGGTAATTCAATGTAACATGACCAAAAATTCTATTTCTTTCGTCATTTTGGTAGTTTTCATATCGTGTCCAATATGGGTTGTCCATATATGCTGGAGTTCTGTTAGTGTTACTCTGTGTATTCCAAGTAACATTTTCTTTTGTCAAGAAATAAGCGTCTTTTTGCTCTTTTAAATCAACGTTAGTTTGAAACCATTGTTTAAAAGATTGGTTAGGATTTTTTGCATCATAACCAGTTCCGTACCTACCTAAACCACTACTATGGGTGTATGTTACTTTAGAACGTGCACTTAACTTTTCAGTAAGATTTAAAGATCCGCCAAAGTCAATGGTGTTTTTCTTTATAAGACTATTGGGTAGAATACCTGATTGGTTAAAGTTGGTGTATGCTACTCTATAATCTCCTTTGTCGGAACCTCCTGCAAGAGCAACACTATTTACGGTTGTAAATGCAGTTTCAAAATAAGACACCGGTGTGTTTTTTGCTGCTAACCAAGGTCTAGCTTTTCCGTATCCTGCCAATTTAGGGTAGAAAGAATCCCATTGGTATACCATTAAAGATGGGTCAAAAGCACCACCATATGAGGCATCTTCTGTAGAGGGAACCATTAAATCAAGTGTTCCGTCATTATTTACATCTACATCTTCGAAATACCCTGTGCTACCATAGTAAGGACCATATCCAGCTCCATAACTATTTTGGTATTCAGTATAAGTTGATTCATCCATTTTCCCAGAAGTTAAACTGGAATTAAAAGTAACTCCTAGTCCAGTTGATTTTCTTCCAGTTTTGGTGGTGATTATAACAACGCCATTCGCAGCTTGTGAACCGTATAGTGCTGATGCAGCACCACCCTTTAGTACATTGATAGATTCAATGTCATCTGGGTTTATATCTGAAGCGGCATTACCATAATCATAACCTCCACGACCTGTAGTTTGGTTCTGAGTATTGTTATTACTGTTGTTTACTAGTACACCATCAATAACAAAAAGTGCTTGGTTATTACCAGTTAAGGAGCTGTTTCCACGTATTATTACATTTGTAGATCCGCCTATAGTACCACTAGACTTTATTTGAACACCTGATACTTTACCAGATAAAGAGTTCATAAAGTTTGCATCCTTAATTTTAGCAACTGCTTCTCCGCTAACCTTTTGAGTAGAATAACCTAGCGATTTTTTTTGACGAGTGATTCCTAATGCCGTAACAACTACCTCGTCTAAAGATTCAGCGTCTTGTACCATTTGGATATCCATTTTACTTGAAGCGCCAATTGTAGCTGTGTGTTTTTTCATACCAATGTATGTAAAAATCAAGTTTTGGCCCGTTTCCCCATTAATGGAAAAATTACCATCAAAATCGGTTTGTGTACCATTAGTTGTTCCTTCCACAACGATATTTACTCCAGGAAGGGGGAGATTGTTGTCATCGGTTACTATACCGGTAATCGTTTTCTCTTGCGCAAATGTTACTTGCGCAATTAACACTAGAAACAGTGTTAAGAATCCATTTAATTTTGTTCTCATTTTTAATTTATTTGAATTAGCAACCGCTAAAATCTTAATTTCATGTTAATAATCCTAACCTTTTTTAATAAAACTTTAAGGTTCTTGTGTTAATGTTAGTAATACGCAGGACAATTTGTGGTATTCGTAATTGTGTTTGTAATATTTGTAATATTCGTTTTTTTGTCCTTTAGTTGTATGTGTGAGCAGGGTTGAAGTGTTTTTAACATGTAGTTTTAAGGCCTTGGAGTTCTTGTGATTTTATTGATATTTGAGGTAATTATTTAGTTTTAATCTTTTTGGTTAAATAAATATTTAGTTGAAAGAAGATTTTTTTGATTTATGACTGGTTCGTTAGAGATGGGCTTTGTAGTGATGTAATTGAATCAAAGTAAGAAATAAGGAGGTATAGAAAAACGTATTTTCTATATTGTGAGTATTACCATGGTTAGTCTTAAAGGTTATATTGTTGAATGTAAGGCCAGTTATTGAAACTTTTTTTGCGTCTTAGATGTTATTTATGGGGCTTGTAATTACTTGAAAATTTCGAATAATAGAAATGGTTTTTCTTTTGTGTTATTTTCGGATTTTTTTATTAAAAAAATCTGGTTATTAGTAACTATACCTTAGCCTTTGTGTATGGAAAGGTGATTGTGTAGGGGTGTAAAATTCTTTAAAGTAAATTACTAATTTAAAATTACTAGAAGAACAAGAAAAGGTCAGGTATATTGGATTGATTTTTTGTAGTATTCAGAGCTAATCAAATTTAACCATAGGCTTATAGAGCATCAGAATCTGATGAACAAAATGGAGATAAACCGTCCAAGCAAGTTTGGGTATTATATATAAGTCTATCTGTTCAATAGAAATAATTCAATGTACTTGATGTTGATGATAGATGCGTGTTCAAAGAAAAAAGTTGATTGCACCGTGTTTAATAGTTTAAGGGTAGAAGGCTTATTGCTTGCTTTGGATATGGTATTTGCAAACAGAAACCATAAAAATAATTATGGATACACTACTTAGATAGGGGGTATAGTATTGTTCTTACGGGAGCAGGTAATTCTTGAGGGACAACGGTATAAACCCAAGGATGGCAGAAAAATACGACCCATACGAAAATGCAATGGCTGAAAGAATTGATATATTAAAACAAGTGTTTGGTGTAACGAGGTATATCAAGAATCTTGATTTGAAAAAGACATTACTCAAGAGTGTTGTAAAAGATAGAAGAACCAAAGACCTTGATTTATCAACCGTATGTTGGTACCGATACAAATGTATACCTAGAATAAACTGAAACGAATACAGTACAAACTAAAAAAAAGCTGAACAATGATGTCATTGTTCAGCTTTAATCTTTTTAATAATCTGTCTAGATTTTTTAGGACTAGACAAAAAAATGTTTTAATCTTTAAAAGCCCACATGTCATCATCTAAAAGATGACCTCCTTGGTTGCTAATAGCAGCCTCGTAAGCTTCAGTGTTGCCTAAACGTTCAGAGTCTGGGTATAGAAATCTTCTAGGAACTATACCAGAGGGGTTACTGCCATTTGCTCCTTGAGCATTAGCAGTTAGAGCAGGGAAGCCAGTTCTTCTATAATCATTCCATATTTCCATTGGAGCAGCACCATACATAGATTTGTATTTTTCTAGCATAATAGTTTGTAGATCTGTACCAGTAACAGTAGCGATGTAAGCATCTGCATCAGCGGCAGGAATACCAACAAAATCCATGTTTGCTTTAATTCCTTCTTGCATAGCAGAAACTGGATCAGCACCAGTTCTAAATAAAGCTTCAGCTTCTAGAAATTTAAGTTCTGAATAAGAAATTAACGGACTTGGAGACCCATATTGCGCCCAGAATAAATCAATATTTCCATTTTCAAAATACAATTGATCTCCGTCAACGTTAGGTACCATGAATTTAACTTTTCTAGGGTCGCCTGCCATTAGGTTGTCAAAGAAGGGGTCTATAATTAAGGTGTTGGGCCTTTGTATTCCAAAAAGGGCTAAGGGATTACCACCATTTGGAGTCCCTTCAAATTGAAATATAGGCGAATCGTTATTACTGCTAAAAGCAAGAGCAATTTCGCTAAGAGCTTTAGTAGATGCGCTTGCATCTCTTTTTGTTAATTGCATGTAAAATCTAGCTTTCAATGCATGTGCTACGGAAATCCAATCACTAGCGCCTACCAAATCACCTAAAGGTCCTGGGGGGTCAGATTGACCAAAATCAGCGATTGCTTCATCTAAAAGAGTATGAATAGTGCTGTATATCTGTTCTTGAGAATCGTAAGATGGAGCTAAATTATCAGCTCCTAAAAAAGCTTCAGTATAAGGAATGTCTCCAAAACAATTGGTAGCAAGACCAAGATTAACTGCCATGTATATTTTGGCAAGACCTCTTGTATGTGTGTTCTCTCCAGAAGTATTTGCTCTTTCGATCATGTCAGCGCAATCCCTCATAGAGCCAGTGTATAAACCAAACTCCCAAAAGTTTGCTAAAGTTCCTTCTGGAATTGCATACTGAGTAAATGCTACCTGTTGTGCATCAAAACCAATAAATTGTTGCGTAATAATACCAGCTAGTCTTCCGGCAGAAGCTACGATATTTCGATGGGTTTGGGTTTGCATGGTAGGAGTAATGGCAACAAGGCTTACATTCTCCCCGCCAGGTCTTCCTGGATCTAAGTTAGTATCTCCAAATTCATCGCAAGATGTTAGGATGATACTTAAAAATACTGGAATTATTAAGTTTAAATATTTTTTCATTGTTCTTTTTTTTAAAATGATACTCTTATTGCTAATGAATAACTTTCCGTTTGTGGTTGGTTAAAGTAATCTAAACCAATACCATTGGAATCACCTGTGAGGTTTGTTTCTGGGTCAATACCAGGGTAGTCAGTTTTTACCCAAAGGTTTCTTCCTGCTGCTGTAAGCGAGAATGCATCTAGTCCTACTTTAGATATGAGTTTAGTTGGTAAAGAATATGTTAAGGCAAGTTCTCTAAGTTTAATAAAAGAACCATCGTATACATTGTCCTCTGCTACACCACCAAAACCGTAACGAACCCATCTATTTGCTCCTAATCCACCTGCTGGGTCAGCGTAAGCTACAGAAGTTGTATTAGGTTGTCCATCAGACTGTCTTATGCCTTGTACGACATAAGATTGATTTCTTAATTCTCCTGTTTTTTTAGACACACCGAAATAATCAGTAATACCACAAGTACCACACCAAACATCGCCACCTTCACGATAATCAACTAAAGCTGTTAAGCTTAAGTTTTTATAAGAAATTGTGTTTCTTAATCCTAATGTAAAATCAGGAATAGGGTCGCCAATAACTCCACTAGTTGGGTCTGCTAACGCAATACCGTTATCATCAACAAGTTGGTTGCCATTTTCATCTCTCAACCATCTTGAACCAAATATTGCTCCATAAGACTCCCCAGGAACTGCTCTAGATGATGTAGAAGTGAAGCCATTTAATAATATTGGCTCAATTCCTTCAACTAATTCTTCAACTACATTTTCAGACTTAGTGAAGTTTACATTTAAATCCCAATTGAAGTTTTCTGTTCTAACAGGGTTAATAGTAGAAGAAATTTCCCATCCATTGTTAGAAATTACTCCTGCATTAATTGTCCTATTAGTGTAACCAGTAGTAGCAGGTTGACTAACCTGTATTATTTGATCTACTGTTTCTTTGTCATAATAAGTAACATCTAAGGTTAATCTGTTGTTAAAGAATTTAAATTCAGCACCTACTTCCCACTCTGTAGTTTCTTCAGGTCTAATTTGGTCATTGCCTAAAAGACTTGATCTTTCAAAAGCGACACTTGAGAAAAGAGGAAATACATTATTGTCAATGAAGCCATCGCCACCGGCAGATCCAGCTCCATAGTATGTGTCTGTAGAGAAGGTGTCGGCATCATTACCTGTTACACCCCATGACCCACGAAGTTTACCGTAATTAAACCAGTCACTATCTGCTATTAATTCAGAAAAGATAAAACTAGCACCAATACTATAACTTTGGAAATCATTATTGTCTTTTGGTAGAGTAGAGGACCAGTCATTTCTAAAAGCGGCATTTGCAAAAAATAGATTATTGTAGCCAAAAGTAATTTGGCTTAAGAATGCTTTAAGTTCTTTTTGGTCAAATAATTCTTGGTTTGTTTGTGAAGCTGAGTTGGAAACATGAAAGAATCCAGGTATCGTCAATCCAAAACCATCTGTTCTTCTAATGTTATTTCTTTTTCTGTATTGATCCACACCAAGAGTGGCTCCAAAAGTCATTTTTTCACTGATGTCTTTACTTATTAAGGCAAGAACCTGTGTAGAAATATCCTCATTACTTTCGTTTCTGGTTACTACAGATCCATTGGCATCTGTAGCAGATCCAACATCTATTCCTAATCTTCTAGAATCAGTAAATCTATCATAACCGTATGTCCCTCTTAGGGTTAGCCAGTCATTTACAGTATATTCAAGCTGCATATTTCCTATAAAACGATTTACATCATCTAAGGAGGGGTTTTTAGCTACAGTCCAATATGGATTATCATAGATGCCTGCTCTGTAACTTCTTTGAGAGCCATCAGGAGCCACAAAAGAAGCTTCGTTACTTGCGGCGGCACCAGCTGTTAGGCCATTTCCGTTATCAAATGTTGGTGTAGTTCTTAATAAGCCTAGCATAATACCAGAAATATTAGACCCTCTTTGTACTCTTCGACCTCCTGAATTAACAAAAGTTCCACTTGCGGAAAGAGTAAGTTTTTCGCTTAAATCAGCCGAAATATTTGCTCTGAAAGATTTTCTTCCAAATTTTTCTGTAGGAGAGATGCCTGTTTGATCCATTTTTCCACCAGAAACAAAATATTTTATTTTATCTGTACCACCACTTACGGATACGTTAAGATCTGAAAGGATGCCAGTTTTAAAAAATGAAAGATTGTCATAGGCTCTTGCAGGAATGCCGTTACCTGTTCCTGTAGGTACAAGTCTACCGCCATTATCATATGGATAAGAAGAATCACCATCAAATTCTAAAGAAGAAATTGCTGGTCCCCAGCTAAATCCTTCAAAAGTATCAGGTCCTCTCCATGTAGGTACTCCACCAACGGGTCTACCTTGCGCGTATTCTTTTTGTAATTCAGGGAAACTACTAGCCTTTGTGAAAGCGACATTTGATGTTATTGTTACTTTAGGTTTACCAGATTTACCAGTTTTTGTGGTAATTATGATAACTCCATTTGCAGCACGTAAACCGTATAAAGTTTGTGCAGCAACACCTTTAAGAATGTTTATAGATGCTATGTCATTTTGGTTAATGTCGATGCCACGATTAGAGTTATCCGTACCGCCTGTGGCATTTAATGATGAGCTGTTGTCAATAGGAACGCCATCAACTACAAACAACGGACTGTTATTTCTGTTAATAGAAGTACTTCCTCTAACTCTTATATTGGCAGAGGCTCCAACGGATCCAGATGAAGCAGTTACCTGTACGCCAGCAGCTTTAGATGACAGCGCGCTTGCAATATTAACTTCATTAGAATTTTTAATTTGGTCTGCATCTACTGATTGTACTGAGTAAGATAGTTCTCTTGGTTTAGATTTAATTCCAAGAGCGGTTACAACAACCTCCTCTAGTGCTTGAGCATCTTCTTCCATCTTTACATTAATGGAGTTAGATGATGTAATCGCAGCGGATGTCTTTTTTTGTCCAATATAAGTAAATATTAGAGTTTGTCCTGTAGAAGCTTTAATGGAGTAGTTTCCATCAAAATCCGTTTGCGTTCCATTTGTTGTCCCTTGTACAACAATGTTTACTCCTGGGAGGGGCAAATTACTTTGGTCGGTTACCATGCCGGTAATCGTCTTTTCTTGTGCAAACGATACTTGCACAATTAACGCTAGAAGTAGCGTTAAGATTCCATTTAGTTTTGTTCTCATTTTTTAAATTGTTTGAATTAGCTATCAGCTAAAATCATAATTTTATGTTAATAATCCAAGGATTTTTAGCTTTTTAATTGTTTAAGGGTTTTTTTTTTGGCTTTAAGTAAAGGG
>NZ_JADGES010000155.1 GCF_016744255.1 Maribacter sp. | reverse complement strand
CTTCTACTATGGCTATATCATCTAACTTTCCTGAGGGAAACGAAAACAAGCCATGCGTATTTTCAACTGCCAAGTACATTTTTTCGTTATGAAACGATAGTAGTATGGGTCTATTGAACTTCTCTTCTAACGCTAAAACACGCTCCATTAATGCCGTTGATAGTACATATCTAGCCTCTACTTGGTCTGTACTGTAGACCACGAACTTATTCGTGAATCTGACATCTTCTAAAAGTACTTTCTGTTCTTTTTTGAAATTGAAACTGGCGAACCTATCTATTTTTAGTTTCTGATTATTGGTTAAAACCACAGTATGCCCATGTAACTTTTTAGGGTACGCTAACCAACCAAACATTCCTCTAAAGGTATACTGAACATTATCTGCGGTTTTGTTTGTAAATATATTTTTTAAAACATAATTCCAGAAGATCACGAGTATATTCAGGATAGGGATAAGCATTAATCCCTTTGCTAACTTGTTCGAGGTATTTTCTTCTATTATACCTATATCGGCAATATTTACAACACGATTGTCTATGCTGCTTCTTAACTGCCCATAATTTGCTACCATAGTGCTATTATCTACCCAAGAGAATATCTTACTGTTTTTAATTTCCTTAAGGGGAGCAGCCATACCTTGACCAAAATCTACCTTTGGAAATAGCATTTTAACCATTTTAGAAATGGTTGTTTGCTCTTTTTTCATCAACTTTTTAAAGGCATTTGTAAAGAAAAATACCGCCGGATACAATAGGATAACAAGGAAGATAATGGGATATACATTCGCATACGGGTTTTGAACCGTCGCCTGAAATGCATCTAAAAAACCCAGCTGCACATTAGTAAAGTATGACAATGCCATATTTACGAGCATGAGCAAAAAATAAATTCCCGTACTACCCCACATTATTTTTTGAAAAAACAAAGTGCGTTTTCTTTTGGAGTAAATACTATTGAGCTCCTCTTTTACTTCAGAATATACGTTTTGTATTAATTGATTGTCCATGCTTAATACTACCAATTAATGGTATTCCAAGGACTTTGAGGGTTTTCCTGTATTTGCTTGTACATATGGTACATTTCTTCCAGAAAGCCATCTTTTCTATCCCTAATATCAAGTGTAAAGCCTAAAATGTAACTTTTGCCAAATTCATCCCAAGATGAAAAGTTATCCTTTGCTAATTGCGTGGCAAAATTAATAACTTCCCAGGCTTGCTGCTCACTAATAAGCTCTGCAGTATATGCCCTTCTTGCATGTCCTACTAAAACACTCGAATCGTATGCAGCTACGCCTTTATCTAATTCCGAATCAAAGGTTATAAATCCTTTGCTTTTTAGCGTACCTATTGCTTTTCCTGATTTTAATGAATTTAAATAACGTTCTGCACGTTCATTCTTTCCAAATTTTTGATTCATTAAATTATCCCAATTTGCTTCTGGTTCTGTTTTCAACATATTGTAAATGAAATCGAAATACCATCTACGCCCATCTTCCATAAAATAATTGGTTAAACCCCAATATCCTTCTGCTGTATCAATTCCCCAGCCCTCTATATAATTATCGGCGTGTGTTCCTTTCTTAAAAAACAAGGTGTTTGTATTTACTTTCCACCACTCATTAGTTACAGCATCCAACGAAAGAGAAAATAATTGCGTTTCATTCAGATTACCATTTACATCTTTCCTAAATTTTACATTTTCTAAGTCTGGTTCATCATAACTTTCTTTTGCTTTTTTAAAATAACGAATTGCGTAGGAAGCAATCCCTATAATTAAAATAACATAGCCATACCATGGTAAATTTTCAAACATTTGCATACTTTAAGGGTTTAAGAGTTGGTTTATATTTATTTCTTTTTGTTCTGCTTTCGGTATTTCTAAAAGCGTTGCCGTTTTGTCTTTTCTGAAACCTGCTACCACACTTGCCGGAAACATTTGTATCTTATTATTATATGCGGTAACGCCTGCGTTATAGGCCCTTCGGGCGGCAGAAATTTGGTCTTCAATATCGCTTAATTCAAACTGAAGGTTTAAAAATTGCTTGTCGGCCTTTAAATCAGGGTAGTTCTCTACATTAATGTTCAAGCCGCCCATTACCTTGGTCAGCTCATTTGACGCTTCAATTTTTTCTTGAGGATGCGCTGCTTTTTCAACCTTACTTCTTAACTCGGTTACCTTTAGTAAAATCTCTTTTTCGTGCGACAGGTATTTATGGAGCATTGCGACCAAATTCGGAATCAAATCAAAACGCTTTTTTAGGTAAATTTCGATACTTCCAAAAGCTTGAGCTACCTGATTTTTTTTGGCAATTATCTGGTTGTTGATAACGATGCCAAGGATACAAATGAGTGCCAAAAAGGCAATAATACTGATAATGAGGGTGTTCATGATTTTAATTTATTTGTTTCTAATCCAAGTGATAATGCTATTGTTTTTGTTTTTATAAACGACCATTAACCAGTCGCCTTTGTCTTTGATTACGGTAATCTTTTGGTTTTCTATGGTTCGTATTTGATTTCCGAGTCTTTGCTCACCAGTACATGGGTCTTCTGTTTCTGTATTATCTTCTATTGGCGTTGCCCTTAAAATACCCGTAACCACTTTTTGTTTAAAGTTGTAATCAAGTTTTTTAAGCAGAGTATTGTGGTGGTAACTTAGTAGGTCTTCTGTTATTTTGTTTTCAACACCGACAGTAACCTCAAAGAGTAAAATTATTTCTATACATCCTACATGTGAGCTATATACAGAGATGGTTGTATTTTCCGCTTGTGTTATACAAACGGGTTGTCCTGGGCCGTTCCATATTTCAAGAAAGTCCTTACCGTTGTTTGCAAATAGTACGGTAGCTGTATATGGTCTTTTTTCTTGATACACAATGTCTTTAAGCCCATCATTATTAAAATCGATTAAATGAATGTTGTTACCATCAATAGTATAAACATCTCCATTTTTGGCATAGAATTTTGAGTTTTTAAATTTAGAAAATCCAGTAGTATCTTTTTCAAATTCAAAATCCTGCGGCAATTGTAATAGCCTTAACTGCTCTTTTAAAGTGTCCATATTATTTGTTTGAGCACTTGCACAAGACATCGCTAATGGTAAGACTAGTAGCTGTAGTATATATATAATTTTCCCCATAGATGCGGCTTAATTAATTAGTGTTTTCGTCAAAGTTGTATTCTTGTACAACATTGCCTTTGTCATTTAGCTTTTCGCCTATGAGCTTGCCATTACGCATGGTTAGTCTTATATTTTCTATACTAGTATATTTTGTTCTTTCTAGGTCTCCTAAAACAATGGTCCAATGTTTGTTTTTTACCCAATGCCACGGAAACCCGTCTATAATCTCTGATATTCTTTCATCACAACTATTAATAGATACTTCTATAACATCTACATTGTTTTCTTCAAAATAGAGTTCCATATAAATTTCCAAGCCAGCACAAGAATCATCACCTATTACTTCTTCGCAGCTACTTCCTATATGTGCTGTATAAGTTTTACCTACTATTGCTGATTGTGCTTCTAGTGATGTCATCATAAATAGACAGCATATGTATAGTACTGTTTTCATTTAGTTTTGTGTATAGGTTTCTCCATCAAATTTCAAACTTGTTTTCTTACGAGTGACTTCTTTTTTAGACTCACAATCGCCATCTTCTGGCACATAATTCGCACTATAGGTAATTGTACTTTTTGCGATGATATCAAAATAGCCATTGGTGGTTTTTTCTGATATTATGAGTATCCTCTTTTCTTCAGTAAATTCTCCTTCGCAGTCGGTATCCCATTCACCACCATAATTCATAACTGGATAATTATGTAACACCTTTTTTAAAGCGTCTCCAGATTTTACGAATAGCGAAATGGTTTTCTTGGTGTATGGATTTACTCTAGATGACCCAAAATAGTTTACACGTACCCCAAAGGCTCTTGTATCTTTAGCCACAATGTATGGTGCGGTATCTATGCTTATTTTAGAAAGCTGTATAGCATCTGATTCCCAGCCATTTGTTTTTGAACTTTCAAAATAAGTATGGGTGATGCTTCCCGTTAGATTATTTACTAGTACAATATAGCTGTTGAGTTGGTAATGATATTCATCATTATCAGAATCTACAAATTCTGGAATAACTATAATGGTTTCTTGTGTATTTGATGGGTTAACTTTAGCAGCCAGTAAATGAGTATTCACCTGAGAAAAATCTAAACCTAATTGCGATATTACCTTGTCAATAAGTACTTCTTCTGAGCTTAACTCTTTAATAGTTCCGTCTACATCAATTCTATAGACTGACTCTTCTATTCGCTCTTCTTGAGCTTCAAGAAATATATGGCTTCTTGTAAGTGTGCTTTGTGTAATTTTAGTAGTTGTTCTTGTGGGATACTCATCTATTTCATCATGAGCAATAAGAATACTATCTAAGAATTTTCCGTCTAGTGTATAATTTATGAGGATAGATTCCATTTTATTATCCCCTTTTTTAATGGTGACCACTATGGAATAAAAGTCTTCAGTAAACTTTATTTTATAGGACGCAATTGCCTTGTACTTGTGAATATCTTTATTAAAATTATGATATAGGATATTATCTAGATTTAAAACTTCAATATTGACATCGTTATAATCTTCTGCCTCAATAAAACTGTCAAAATTTCTATTATCAATTAAAGGGAGTGTTCTGGTTCTGGTAGTTTCAATCTCTTGTTTAAATCTGACGCTTTCTTTATCACCTAAAGAGATGTCTGTAGCCTCTTGTGCAGACTCTACCCCGCGTACTTGAGCATTACCAATAGCTGTAAGTAAGATGGTAATAATTGTTATGATGTTATTTGAAATTTTC
>NZ_JADGES010000050.1 GCF_016744255.1 Maribacter sp. | reverse complement strand
GCAACTCCAGCAGATTGGAATCCAGGAGATGATGTTATTGTCTCTCCAGCTGGTTCTTGTGGTGTGGCAGAAGAGCGTATGACAAGTGATGATGATTTGGAATGTATGGATTGGTTTTTCTGTACTAAAAAGCTAGATAAAGATTTAGTGTTAAATGAAATTCTAAAAAAATAGAGCATTTAATATTTTATAAAAAGAGCCTCTTAATTGAGGCTTTTTTTTGTAATAAAAGTTACACAGTATTTGCTTAGTGTTTGGTACTTTTATAGTCTAAAAATCTGAATATGGAAGACATGCTCTTTTACGATAGATTGCAATTTGCATTTACTATCACATTTCACTATATATTTCCACAATTGACCATGGGGTTATCCCTGTTGATTGTTTATTTTAAAGGGAAATATTTAATAAATAATATTGAAGAGTATAACAATGCGGCAAAGTTTTTTATGAAAATTTTTGCTGTTAATTTTACCATGGGAGTAGTGACAGGAATTCCAATGGAATTTCAATTTGGGACTAATTGGGCAAAATTTTCAGAGCTTACAGGAGGTATTATCGGTCAAACCTTAGCCATGGAAGGTATGTTCTCTTTCTTTTTAGAATCCTCATTTTTAGCACTATTTATTTTTGGTGAAAAATTAATGGGACAAAAATTACACTTCTTAACAGGTTTTTTAGTGTTCTTAGGTTCTTGGGCAAGTGGTTGGTTTATTTTGGCAACCAATGCTTGGATGCAGCACCCTGTAGGCTATGAGATTTTGGATAATGGCAAATATGTATTAGAAAATTTTTCTGCACTATTTAGTAACCCTTGGCTTCTACCAGCTTTTTTACATAATCAATTAGCATCCGTTGTTACATCTTCTTTTGTTGTGGCTAGTATTGGTGCTTTTTATGTTTTAAGAAATAAACAAACGGAATATGGAAGACTGTTTTTAAAAACAGGGGTAGTATTCGGATTAATTTCTAGTTTGTTAGTAGCTTTCCCAACAGGAGATTGGAATGCTAAAAATGTTGCAAAGTACCAACCAGCATCTTTTGCTGCTATGGAGGGAATTTTTGAAACAGAAGATGCTGGAGCAGAAATTGTGCTTGTTGGTCAGCCAAACATGGTAGAAAAAAAGCTAGATAATAAAATTGCAGTACCAAACATATTAAGTTTTTTAACGTATCAAGATTGGGCTAAACAAATTCAAGGGATGGATCAGTTTAAAAAGGAAGAATTGCCAGATAATATTCCTGCACTCTATTATTCTTATCATATAATGGTTGGTTTAGGGACTATATTTATAGGTATTATGGCATTGGCACTTTTCTTTTTATGGCGAAAAAAATTATACAACTCTAAAGCATTGCTTTGGGTCATTATGTTTTTAGTTCCGTTTCCTTATATAGCAAATATTACTGGTTGGTATACTGCAGAGTTAGGAAGGCAACCGTATTTGGTTTACGGTTTATTGAAAACAAGCGAAGGGATTTCTCCAACAGTTTCCTCTGGTAATACGTTATTTACTTTACTAGGTTTTGTTGCTTTATATATGCTACTAGGCTTACTATTTTTAGTCTTAGTAGGTAAAACTATTAACGAAGGTCCAAAACCTCAAACACATTAAATTATGGAAGTATTTTGGTACATAATAATTGCTATAGTTTTAGCGGTATTTTTTATTTTAGATGGGTATGATTTTGGAACAGGAATAATTCACTTATTCTTTGCGAAAGATGAAAAAGACAAAGAGGTAATTGCAAAATCTGCGGGTTTATTTTGGGACTCTAATGAGGTTTGGTTGGTTACTGCAGGAGGTATGCTTTTTATGGCTTTTCCAACCTTTTATGCATCTGCTTTTAGTGGTTTTTACTTGCCATTAATACTCGTTTTGTGGTTAATTATTTTTAGGGCTATTGGTTTAGAATTTAGAAGTCAGTTTAAGTACCAAATGTGGAAAGATATCTGGGATGCCTCTTTTGGCGTTTCTAGTTTATTATTAGCCTTATTTTTTGGTATTGCTTTGGGTAATGTTGTTAGAGGTGTAAATTTAGGTGGTGTTGAAAATGGAGTGTCTGTTTATGAAGGGCATTATTTTTTCTTACCATTATGGGATAGTAGTTTTAGTCCACTAAGCAAAACACCTGGAGTTATAGATTGGTTTACCATTATTATAGGTTTAATATCTGTGGTTACTTTAGCTATTCATGGCGCTAATTGGGTAATTTTAAAAACTAACTCATCCATAAATAGTAAACTTAAAAATGTCATTTTTAAGTTGAACATTGTACTAACAGCACTTACTATATTTTCTTTAATGATATGGCAAATAGTTAACCCTAATTCTTTAGATAACTTTATAGATAAACCCTATTTAATAGTATTTCCTATGATTTATTTGACAGGGTTAATTGGGCTATTTTTTATTAAAAAAATAAAAAAAGACATCTATGGTTTTGTCTTGTCAACCTTACTAATATTAGGCGGAATTACATCCTCATTAGCATCGTTGTTTCCTGTGTTATTACCTTCTGTTAATACTGTTAATGAACCTTTGACCATATACAATACTGCAGCATCCGAATATGGGTTGTCTGTTGCCTTAAATTGGGGAATTATTGGCTTTATCCTTCTTTTTGTATATATGATTATTCAAAAAAGATTAATGGGAGGAAAAATAGATAAAATGGATTACGGACATTAGTGTAAATATGCGATTATGACAGGAACCTTAATTTCTTTAATTAGTATTCTTATAGGCATAATTACAGCAAATAGTATAGGGCGTATTTATAAAAAATACTCCTTTGGCGTTATAGGAAATACTATTGCCGGTGTTTTTGGAAGTATATTTTTAATTAAATCTTTTGGTAGATTAGGTTTTGATCCTTGGCATATAATGAATGACGGAGATTTTGATGGCTTACGGCTGTGTATAAATATATTGGTTTCAGCAATTGGAGGTGTTTTGGGCTTAGTTTTGGCAAAAGTGATTCGAAATAAGATAAACTAGTTTTAGTTCCCTTTTATTCGGGCCCATAAATCACCAAGTAATTTTTTTCCATTGCTTTGGTCTTTTGGCACTTCAGTAAACTGGGTTTTACCATGATCATCTACATCAATTTTATACGCAAATACAAAACTTTGAGAGTTTGGTTCTAAGCTTAAAAGTCCAAATCGTAAATCGTTAAAATATAGATTCTTATTTTTTTTAGTGACGGTATACAATCCTTCAGAAATAGCAATCATGCGTTGTACACTTTTATCTTCAATTAGATTTTCTAAAAGATTATGGTTTTTAGGATAGGTTTCAAAAGTGATTGGTTTTGAATCAAAAAAGGAATAGTTACCCAGTAAATAGGTATTCTTAGTTTCAATATTAGCGCTCCAAAGAATGGTGTTCAAAGCAGAGGGCCTTGTGTCTAATTGCAAGTAATCTATATTTTGATTTTCTAAAGCAGATTTAAATTGATTAAATGCTATCCATTTTAATAAAAAGGTGATTAACAAATAACCAGAACTTACCAATAGCCCCATTTTATTATAAAAACGACGTTTTTTTGTAGTACGCTTTTGTCGCATTGCGAGTATTAAAAAAACCAAAAATGGCAAAGTATAAAGAGGGTCAATAACAAATATGTTCTTAAAAGCCAATCGCAAATCTAAAGGCCAAAATAATTGGGTTCCCCAAGTGGTATGTGCATCTAAAATTGGATGCGTAACAAATGCCCAAAAGAACAGCCAAGACCAATCTTTAATGTCTTTATGTTTTTCATATCTAGTAACTAGCCAACCAAAAATTGGTGCAAAAAGTACAGAAAATACAATGGAGTGCGTAAACCCACGATGAATTTCTAAGGCCGATACCGTATCTGTAAAATAAGAAGCAAATACATCTAAATCTGGAATAGTACCTGCAATGGCACCATAAAGCATGGCTTTGTTTCCAACTTTTCTTCCTAAAACAACTTCGCCAACTGCTGCTCCTAATACTATTTGAGTAAGTGAATCCATATTATATATTCAAAAGTAAGATATACCAATTTAAATTTATAATGACATATAAGTAAATATCTGACAATTGGGCTTCTATTTACTTTTTAGAACCTAAAGTTTAGTTTTACGGGGCGTACTAAAAAACGAAATCCCCATAACCAAAGGCTATAGGGATTTCTATTTTGGGTGGTTAATTTAGAATCTATACCCTACTCCAAAACCAATAAGTAGAGGGTTAATGTCTACATCAGCAACTACGGTTGCACCTAAAGCGGTTGTAGCATTAACAGTAGCGTCTGTGTTCATGTACACTTTTTTAAGGTCTACATTCAAAAACCAGTTGTCATTTAAGTCAAAATCTAATCCAGCTTGGAAAGCAAGGCCAACACTGTTATCATAGTCCATGTCATCTGCAACAGGCCCTTCATCTGCACTATAAAAAATAGTGTAGTTTATACCAGCTCCTAAATAAGGTTTTAATGCTCCACCAGTAAAGTGGTATTGAACAGTTAAAGTTGGAGGTAGTAACCAAACAGAACCTAAATCAATATTTCCTGCTGCAGTTTCTACTGCTTCTACATCGTGTTTAGTAGTTCCTAAAACTAATTCAGCTGCAATGTTTTTTGTAAAAAAGTAGGTAATATCTAGTTCTGGTATTACAGAAGTAGAAATGTCAACATCACCACCAATAGCTTCTATAGTTGCGCTTTCATCTGGCGAAACAACAAGAGCTCTTAATCTTACTTGCCATTTGCTAAAGCTTTCGGAATCTGTCATTTGTTTGTCTTGCGCATTCATTGTAAAAGAAGCCGCTAACGTGATCAATAGACCAAAAATTATTTTCTTCATAGGAATCATATTTTGAGTTAATTATTTGCCAAAAATATATCTTCATGAAAGCTCAAATTATGAGATATATCATTTTTAGAAATCATTTTTTTTACTTGTAAATGTTATTAAAGACGCATTTGTAAGGGGGAAAAGTGCTATGTGTAACAAATGTTGCTGTAGGACAAAGAGATAAGATTGAAATTTACAGGACTCATACAGATGAGATAGGTGATATTTATCATTGTTATTTTTTCGGGATTGAGGTAATTTCAAACATAAAACAAGTAAGATGGCAAAAGTTGTAATATTAGGGGCAGGAATTTCTGGTCACGTTGCAGCCTCACATTTAAGAAGAAAATTGGGGAAGGAGCATAAAGTAGTTGTTGTATCTCCTAATGGTAATTACCAATGGGTGCCTTCTAATATATGGGTAGGTATAGGAAGAATGAAACCAAAAGATTTACTTTTTCCATTAGCGCCTCTTTATAAGAAAAAAGGAATAGGTTTTATAAGAGGTAAAGCAGTTACTTTTCATCCTGAAGGGGATACAGAAAATTCATCTCCGTATGTTAATATTGAATATGTATTAGGGGAAGATAAAGGAAAAAGAGAAAAAGTTACTTACGATTATTTAATAAATGCAACAGGACCCAGATTAGCATTTAATTTAACAGAAGGATTGTTGCCCGCTACCAATAAAGCATATTCAGTATGTACCTATGATCATGCAGAGCATGCTTGGAAAGGATTGCAAGAGCTTATAGTATCCATGAAAAAAGGTCAGAAAGTTAAAATTCTTATCGGAACGGGGCATGCTAAAGCAACTTGCCAAGGTGCAGCTTTTGAATATATTCTTAATGTAGAGCAAGAACTTAGAAGACATAAAGTTAGAGACATGGCAGAAATTACATGGATAGCTAACGAACATAAGCTTGGAGATTTTGGTATGGATGGTATGCTATTGACTTACGGTAGTAATATTATGAAATCTAACGAGATGGTAGAAATGATTTTCGAGGATCGCGGTATTAAATGGATTCTTGGTGCTGGAGTACATAAAATTGAAGATGGTGTTGCGCATTATGAAAATTTAGAAGGGGAATATAAATCCGAAGATTATGATTTTGCAATGCTTATTCCTGCATTTACAGGGCATGGGTTTAAGGCTTATAATAAAGACAATGACGATATAACAGAAAAGTTATTTAAAGGGTTTATGATTGTAGATGCGGATTATACCGCTAAACCTTATGAGCAATGGTCCGTACAAGATTGGCCAGAAACGTATCAAAATCCTTCCTATGCTAATATTTTTGCTCCTGGAATAGCTTTTGCTCCACCGCATGCTATTTCTAAGCCAAGAGTAAGTAAAAATGGGACAGCTATTTCTCCTTCACCGCCAAGAACAGGAATGCCATCGGGAATAACAGCAAAATTAGTTGCAGATAATATTATAGATTTAATACAAGGAAAATCCAAAGAATTACACCATAAAGGGTCTATGGGTAATATGGGAGCTGCATGTATCGCTTCGGCAGGGTATGGTATGACAAGTGGAAGTGGAGTTAGTATTACTACGTATCCTATTGTGCCAGATTTTAAGAAATACCCAGATACACATGGAAGAAAATTAGGAAAAACGTTTGGAGAAATTGGTTTGGCTGGGCATTGGTTAAAATTAGCCCTCCACTATGCCTTTTTATATAAGGCAAAGATGAAACCATTTTGGTGGTTGATTCCGGAATAGGAATCCAACCAAAAAAGGTTGGTTATGGAATAGAAATTAAACCAAATAAAGTTAAGCTCGGAGTAAATAGAATAAAAATATGGTAAGAAGAATATCAAAATATAAAAAATTTGTAATGGGTAATCCTGTTATTCAGTTCTTTAAATTCTTATGGTTAAGCCTAAAGATTTTAATCATAGTTGCTGGCGGACATGGAGGAACCAGAAAAGTAAGCTAATTAGTGATTTGATTAGTTTTGATTGATTGGTAGATGTTTAGGCACTTTTGGGGACAAAAGTGCCTTTTTTATACAACTATATTCATTGCCATTTTAAAACAGTAATTTAGTAGACGAAATTTATACGCCTTATGATTATTCATCACCTAGCATCTGAAAATTCAGTATTAAAAAAGTTTATTGCAGAAATACGAGACACTACTATTCAGAAAGACACCATGCGTTTTCGTAGAAATATAGAACGTATAGGAGAAATTTTAAGTTATGAATTGAGTAAAACATTACGTTTTGAAGATATAGAAGTGGTTACCCCTATGGGTATAAAAAAGACTACTAAGTTTATAGATGCATTGGTTCTTTGCTCTATTATGCGTGCTGGTTTGCCATTGCATCAAGGAATATTAAATTATTTTGATGATGCAGAAAATGCTTTTATATCTGCTTACAGACATCACC
The DNA here is from genome assembly GCF_016744255.1 of Maribacter sp. Taxonomy (GTDB): domain Bacteria; phylum Bacteroidota; class Bacteroidia; order Flavobacteriales; family Flavobacteriaceae; genus Maribacter_B. The sequence goes on along the minus strand of NZ_JADGES010000050.1, from coordinate 18,146 downwards.
CAGATGGGAAAGATGCTTTTGAGGTTATTGTAAAATATTTAGCTGCTCCTTCTATAGAAAATAAGACTTTGATACTCGCTGATCCCATGTTAGCAACAGGTAGAACGTTAGAAAATGTTATAAAAGCATTAGAGTCTCATGGAACGCCAACACAAATACATATTGTTTGTGTTATAGGTTCGGAAGAGGGGGTAAAGTACATAGAAAAGGTATTTCCAGAAAGCACACATCTTTGGATTGCAGATATAGATAAGGAACTTAATACTAGAGGCTACATTATCCCAGGTTTGGGAGATTCGGGAGATTTATCTTATGGAGAGAAGTTGTAAATGGTGTTTTACTACAATTTTGAATAGCATAACGGATATCTGTAAATTATTACTTGTTAAAATGATATATTTGGTAACTAATTAAATTTCTTACTCTCCCCCAATATTTTAGAAATGAATAAAATTATCGATTCTAGTATTGATTGAACATGGAAGAAAAACAAACCAAAAAAAAACTAAGTAATAACTCTAATTCTTTATTAAAGAAAGACTCATCCATAAAAATCTTCATTTCTAAGCTAAGAAGACTTCAGTATAGTTTTGAACAAATATTTTTTAAGGTACAGGAAAAGCCAGAACCAATTTCTTCTTTAGCAGCAAAAGTTCTTAAGGATAAAGAAAAAATTAAAAAAATATCTCCCTATTTAAATAGGCTAAATAGTGCACTTTCTAGTGAAGATGTTACAAATATTGCTCTTACTGGTACATATGGCTCAGGTAAAAGTACGGTAATTAAGACTTTTCAAGATATATACAAGACGGAAGATCCTAATAACAATTTTAAATATTTGAATATTTCTTTGGCTTCTTTTAAGGATGAGATAATTGAGGAGGACGAAGAAAGAAAATTAAAGGAAGAAACAGCACCACAAGAAGGAAAAGCAAAGGAAAGTATAGCAAAAAAAAAGCCAGCAAAAGGAATTAGTAAAAATCATTCCCAACAAAGTCATGAGAACTTTGAAAGGTTGTTGGAGGTAAGTATTCTTCAACAAATGATTTATCATGTAAAACCTTCTAAGATTCCTGATTCTCGTTTTAAGAGAATAATAAACTTAACAGACACAAAATTAACTATAACCGCACTCTGTTTTGTTGTATGGCTTATTTCCGCTTTTTCTTTATGGCAGTTTGATATTTTTAGTAAAATAAATCCTTTGACATGGACATTTTCTTCTAAGGGTTTAGACCTGACTTCTCTTGTAGTGATTATTGTTTTTTTGACAGGGTTGGTGAGCATTATTTTTAAACTAATAAGAACCTTTGGAAATTCCCGTATTAGTAAAATAAACATAAAAGGAGAGTTAGAGCTTGGTGAAAATGTGGATAAGTCCATTTTGAATCAACATTTAGATGAAATCATTTATTTCTTTCAAAAAACAAAATTTAATGTAGTAGTTATTGAGGACTTAGACAGGTTCAAGGATACGGAAATTTTCACAAAGCTTAGGGAAATCAATTTGCTACTGAATAATAGTGAGCTTATTAGCAAAAGAAAAATTGTATTTGTATATGCAATACGAGACGATATGTTTCAAGGGCATGAGAGAATTAAATTTTTTGATTATATAATACCTGTTATACCATATATAAATCCATCAAACTCTAGCGATAAGCTTACGGAGCTACTGGAAGAAGAAGATTTAGTAAATATTTTTTCGCAAACTTTTATTGATGATGTTGTTACATTTATTGATGATATAGATATGCGCTTACTAACAAATATTTTACAGGAATATTTGGTGTACAAAGAAAGTCTAGAGCATGAACTTGAGCATGATAATCTACTGGCCATGGTTATCTATAAAAACATACACCCGAGAGATTTCGCAAGCTTACATAAAAAAGATGGGCACTTATTTAATTTTATAAAAAACAAAGAAAATTATATAGAAGATATAATTTCAGATTTGGAAGAAGAAATCAGTACTAATCAGTCTGAAATTACAAGCCTTGAAAAAGAGAAAATAAAAGATGAAAAAGAATTAAAAGAGATATATGTTTATAATGTGTTGAAGTACCTTAATAATCTTCATAAAATCATACTTGATGGTCAAGAAATTGACATCAAAAATCTTACTGATGAGGGTAATTTTAATACCCTAATGAGTGAACAAAAAATTCAATATAACGCTTATTTTAACCAATACAATCGTACTTCTATAACTAGTACATCCGTTAACAAATCCTTTTCTGATATTGAAAAAGAAATAAATAAGAATTACAGTTTTGTTGAAAGATTAGAATTTATAAATAATTTAAATGATAATAAAATAGAGGACTTAAAAATAACAAATGAACTATTAGAGCTAAAAAAAGAAGATATAAAGAGATGGGATATAAAAGAAATTTTCCAAACAAAAGACATAAGTGATTATTTGGGAGTATTTAATGATAGTGAACTAATAAGAAGCTTGTTGGTTAATGGATATATTAATGAGAATTACATGGATTATATATCTCTTTTCCATGAGGTAAATATTACTAAAGGGGATTATAAATTTATTAGAAAGGTCAGAAGTAGTAAAATTTCAGATTTTGACTATAAGTTAGAAAGATTGGAAAAAACTGTACAAAGGATAAGTGAAAGTCATTTTGAAAAGATTGCTATCCTTAATCATCAAATTGTAGAGTTCGTTTTTAAAAATAAAAAAGGATACCAATCCCGATATATCTTACTAAGAAAACTGTTTCACCCTCAGCACAAAAGAGTAGTTGATTTTATTGATAGTTATAAGAGAAGTAGTCTAACGGATAATGGTGTTTTGTTTAAAGAGCTTGCTAATGTATGGCCAAGTTTTTGGAGTGATATAGTCTCAAAAAACAACAAATTTTCGAAGAAAAAAGTTAATGAATACTTTCAGCTTTTCATTTCTAATGCCGCTTTGCCAGATTTAAAAAAAATGTTTTATCTAATGTCATTTAGATTGCACTTTAGTATATTATCCAATCTTGGTGATTTGTTAAAGGATAAAGATTTAACAGAAAAACTACAATCAGTTATAACAGATGGTAAAATTAAATTTGATGACATTACTGAGTTGCAATTAAAGAATAAAGAGTTGTATAGTCATGTAATCAGTAATGACCATTACGAGATTAATACAATTAACTTATTAGCAACGGCAACCAATGAATCAATAGGTGAGGAGGATTTTAAAAGTGCAAACTATACCACATTAAAGAATTTAGAAAACAAATCAACACTTACATATATTGATAAAGAAATTGAATTGTACGTTACATCCGTATTGTTGTCATTGAAAAACAATACTAATGAATCGGATGAAGCTTTAAAATTACTTTTAAATAATGAAGTTTTAAGCGTTCCAACAAGAAAGCTGATTTTAGAATCAACAACCCCTGTTTTTCAAAAACTATCTGATTTTGATGATATTGAAATAAAATCAGAGGTTTTAAATGAGTTAGCTATTGTTCCTAGCTGGGAAAATGTAATGGATTATTTCAATAGTTATGAATTTAAAAACTTAGATAGTATTTTGATTAATTATTTAAACAATAAAGATGTTTATAGAGAATTGAGTAAAGGTGATTTGTCACCTCTCAATGACGATGATGAAACAAAAAAGAAACTTGCTTTGGCAGTGATTTGTTGTGATGATTTAAGTTTAGAAAGTCATATTAAGCTTAGAGGTTGTCATTTCTCCAACTGGATAGGCTTATCTATAGAAAACCTTTCATACGATAAAGTTGAATCTATGATTGAAACAAAGTTTATTGGATTGTCTGTTGATTATTATGATATTGCAAAAGATGTTTTTCCTAATCTCCATATTAAGCTCATAGAGAAAAGTTTTACTACATATATTAAAGCATATGACGAGTACATAATGGATGAAGATGATCATTTATTAACGCTCCAATCTCCTGTTTTAATTAATGTAGAGAAAAAACAATTTTTAGATACTTTGGAAGAAGGTGAAATAATAGAGAATACTGATATAGCAAATTCTGCAGCTACGGTATATGTACATGAAAGAACTGGAAGTTTAAGTTCTAGTTTGTTACAAGGGCTTTTTGTTAAAGGTAATTCTGATGAGTATAAAATTGAATTATTTAATTTGAATGTTAGTAGTGTTGATAAGTCAAGCACAAAAAGAATGATAGGCTATTTAGGCTTTCCATATAAGAATTTGATAATTTCAAGGAAACAAGAGAGAGTCACAAATAATTCAAGAAATAAAGAGTTTACGGATTCTTTAAAAAGGTTAGGGATAATAACATCTAATAGGGAAGACAAAAAAAACAGAAATATGCTTAAGCTAGTTGCATCTGCTTAATAGGATTTCAAATATGGATTATTTTTGTTAAAGAGAATATTTTTTATTTTACACCTTAAGGAAGGCTCTATAGAATCTAGTTTTCCTGAAAAAGAATAAAACTCTAGTCATCTTATTTTTTCATAGGTAACAATAGTTACTGTACAGTTTTTTCTATCTCTTTAATTTTGTTTAAAATATTAAAGCGTAATGAAGAAAAGCATAGTGTTTCTGGCATTTTTTGGAATTTCCTTACTGGCATTTTCACAGGAGACAACTCTTATTACAAAAGAGGAAGTCTTAGCTAGGGTAAAAGAAAACAATAATAGCATTAAAATCTCGCAGCAAGAGGTGTTAGCAGCACAAGGAAATTTTAGACAATCTAATGCTGTTTTGTTGCCAACTATTGGTGTTTCTCATACGGGAATAGCAACTACAAACCCTTTGATGGCTTTTGGTTCTAAACTAAACCAAGAGATATTAACTGCAGCAGATTTTAATCCTGGTCTTTTAAACAATCCAAATCAAATAGAGGATTATGCTACAAGAATAGAAGTGCAACAACCACTAGTAAATCTAGACGGTTTATACCAACGTAAGGCAGCCAAAGCAAAACTTAATGCTACAGAAATGCAATCCGAGCGTACACAGGATTATACCTATTTACAGGTAGATAAAGCCTATATGCAATTGCAATTGGCTTATAAAATGGTACACGTTTTAGAAAAAGCACAAGAAACAGCATTAGAAAATAAACGTTTAGCGGATAATAGCTTTACCCAGGGATATTTACAAAAATCTGATGTGTTAGCCGTAGAGGTAAGGGTAACAGAGATTAGTAATCAATTACAATATGCCAATAGTAATATAAAAAATGCATCGAACTATTTGTCTGCCTTAATGGACGATACTAGTTATGCTATTTTAAAACCTGCCGATGAATTAGCTATTATTTCTAGAGAGGAAGAGGTGTTTAATCTACCAGGAAACAGGAAAGATATTATGGCTATGACCTATGCTAGCGATGCGTATAAAAATATGTATAAAGCCGATAAAATGAGCTTTCTGCCAAGATTGAATGCTTTTGGTACCTATGAACTTCATGATGATGAAATTTTTCAAGGAGATGCAAGTGGGTTTTTATTCGGCGCTGCATTACAATGGAATCTTTTTGAGGGTAGCAAACGAATAGGTAAAATGCAAACAAGTAAAGCAGAATTCCAAAAATCTAAATTAGAATTACACCAGTATAAAACGCAAAGTCAGGTAGAGTTGAATAGGGCCGAACGTATGCTTCAAGATGCTAAAAGCAACTTGGAGCTAACGGCGCTAGCATTAGAGCAATCTAAAGAGTCTCTTAGAATCCGTACCAATCGTTTTGAGCAAGGGTTAGAAAAAACTACGGAATTGTTACTAGCAGAAACGCAATTTTCGCAAAAAGAATTAGAATATTACAATACCATATTTCAACATAACTATGCTTTGGCATATGTTCAGTTTTTAACCAAAGAATAGATTTTATAAAAAATAGAAGACAAGCAATCATGAAAAATAAATACATCTTAGGATTGATAACACTAGTGCTATTTGCAGTAAGTTGTGGTACTAAAGAAAAACAAACCGTAGTAGATAATAGCCCCGTTGTTTCTGTGAAAGTTGGTGTTGTAGGAGAAAATACAAATACCCCTTTTCTATCTGCTAGTGGAAAAATAGAAGCTGTTAATAGTGCCAATTTAAGTACTAGAATGATGGGCTATGTAGATAAGATTTATGTAAAAGTGGGTGATAAGGTTCGTAAAGGCCAATTGTTATTAAGTGTAAATAATGCCGATGTTTCTGCACAATTAGCACAAGTAAATGCGGGTATCACGGAGGCAAATGCAGCATTTGGTAATGCGGAAAAAGACTATGATAGATTTACTGCTTTATTTAAGGAAAATAGCGCTTCGCAAAAAGAATTAGATGATATAACGGCCAATTACCAAATGGCAAAAGCACGTTTAGAGTCTGCTAAACAAATGAAGAATGGTGTAAATGCTCAAATGTCTTATGCTAATATTAGAGCACCGTTTACAGGTGTTGTTACTAATAAATTTATTAGTGCCGGAGATATGGCGAACCCAGGAATGCCTTTGTTAGAAGTAGAGACTCCAGGGAAATACCAAATTTTGGCTATGGTTCCTGAGTCCGAAATTATGCAGATTAAAGAAGGAATAGTTATAGATGTTCTAATAAAAACAATGCAAAAAACGGTTAAAGGGAAAATAGTAGAGGTAGGTACATCTGCTAAAAATACGGGCGGACAATACATGGTAAAAGTGGTATTATCGAAAAGCGAGGTGCCTTTATTATCTGGGATGTACGCAACGGCTCAGTTTCCTATAACTAAAAAAGAAAATTCTATTGCTATACTTATTCCGGCAGAAGCAATTGTTACAAAGGGACAGTTATCTGGTGTGTATACGGTAAGTCAATCTAATACAGCGGTATTGCGTTGGTTGCGTTTAGGACGCACTTTTGGAGATAAAGTAGAGGTTCTTTCGGGCTTGTCCACAGAGGAACAATACATTATTTCTTCGCAAAGTAAATTATATAACGGTGCTAAAATAGCTATACAGTAAATAACCTCGGAGGAAGCTAGCGAGGCATTTTATGTAAAACTAATGTAACATTTCGACACAAGCGTCGGAGCATTTAAATCTCGATTATCGAGTAAACCAAGTTTGCGTTAGGGATAGTAGTGAAAATCCTTTTGGTATGGTGTAAGCCATAATCAAAAGATTGTAACGAATAGCCCGTTAAAACGTCCAAAAAAAATATTAAACTATGAAAGAAGGATTAGCAGGGAAAATTGCAAAATCGTTTATAGGTTCTAAACTAACCATACTTCTAATGATCGTTTTTATGGTCATAGGTGTGTATAGCTCTTTCCTAATTCCTAGAGAAGAGGAGCCACAAATTGATGTTCCCATGGCCGATATTTTTGTAGGTTACCCAGGAGCAAGCCCAACAGAGGTAGAGTCTCGTGTTATAAAACCTTTAGAGAAATTAATATCGAATATTAAAGGGGTAGAGTATGTGTATTCTACTTCGATGAAGGAGCAAGGGATGGTAATTGTACAGTTTTACGTGGGCGAAGATATTGAGCGCTCCTTTGTAAAATTGTATAATGAGATTAATAAACATATGGATATTATGCCGCAAGGGGTAACTTTTCCATTGGTTAAAACACGTGCCATTGATGATGTTCCTATGCTTGGTTTAACGCTATGGAGCGAAAATTATGATGATTACCAATTAAGCCAGATGGCTCAGGAATTGGAAGGAGAAATAAAAAAGGTAAACGATGTTGCTATTACACATAAAATTGGTGGTCGTGAACGTCAATTAAGGGTGGTTTTAGATAAGGATAAATTAGCAGCAAGTGGCTTAGATTTCTTATCGGTTTCGGAAATGATTAAGGCGAACAATTCGCAATTAAACTCGGGTAGTTTTACTAAAAATGATACAGAATTTTTAGTGAACACAGGAAAGTTTTTAGAATCTGTTTCTGATGTAGAGAACTTGGTTGTTGGTGTGCAACAGAATAAGCCTATTTATTTAAAACAAGTAGCTACTATTGTAGATGGTCCCGAGATTCCTAGAAATTACGTGAATTTAGGCTTTGGCCAAGCAAGTGATAAAGCAGCAAGCTTTAAATCGGAATACCCAGCAGTTACTATTTCTGTAGCAAAAAGAAAAGGTGCAGATGCCATGAAAATTGCAGATGTGGTTATTGATAAGGTGGAACATTTACGAACTACTTTAATTCCAGATGATGTACATGTGGAGGTTACTAGAAACTACGGAGAAACGGCATCTCATAAAGTATCAGAATTGTTGTTACACCTTATAGGGTCTATTATTGCCGTTACGTTTGTAGTTATGTTGGCTATGGGTTGGCGTGGTGGTTTAGTAGTATTCTTATCTGTGCCAATAACTTTTGCATTGACCTTGTTGAGTTATTATATGCTCGATTATACACTAAATAGAATTACATTATTTGCTTTAGTATTTGTAACGGGTATTGTAGTGGATGATTCCATTATTATCGCAGAGAATATGCATAGGCATTTTAAAATGAAACGCTTGCCTTTTAAACAGGCAGCTCTCTATGCTATTAATGAGGTTGGTAACCCAACTATATTAGCAACGTTTACCGTTATAGCTTCGGTATTGCCAATGGCTTTTGTTTCTGGACTAATGGGACCTTATATGGCGCCAATGCCAATCGGAGCGTCTATTGCAATGATTTTGTCCTTGTTTGTAGCATTAACAATTACCCCTTATTTAGGATTTATTTTCTTAAAAGAAAAAGATAAAAAAGGAGCTGTAGAGAAGGCAGAAAAACCTTTGGAAGAAACATTAATTTATAAACTCTACGATAAGTTCGAAAGACCTTTAATAGAGAATAAAAGCAAACGTTGGTTGTTTTTAGGTGTAACTTTTTTAATACTTATAGCTTCCATGGGATTGTTTTTTACAAATTCTGTGGCAGTAAAGATGTTACCTTTTGATAATAAGAATGAGTTCCAAGTAGTAATAGATATGCCCGAAGGGACAACCTTGGAACGTACTGGTGCTGTAACGCAAGAGATAGCGCAGTATTTATCTACCAGGCCAGAAGTGGTAAATTACCAGAGTTATATAGGAACTTCTGCACCAATAACTTTTAACGGTTTGGTTCGTCATTACGATTTGCGAGGTGGTAGTAATATGGCAGATATTCAAGTAAACCTTATTGATAAAGGAGAACGTAGTATACAAAGCCATGATATTGCAAAGCTGCTAAGACCAGAAATTCAGAAAATAGGATCTAGGTTTAATGCGAATGTAAAATTAGTAGAAGTACCACCAGGGCCACCAGTATTATCTACGATTGTTGCAGAAGTATACGGGCCAGATTATAATACACAAATAGCGGTAGCAAATAGCATTAAAGAAATATTAAAAAACACGGATGATGTCGTGGATATTGATTGGATGGTAGAGGCAGACCAAGTGGAATATAAGTTTATAATTGATAAGGAAAAGGCAATGTTATATGGTGTGGCTCCTCAGCAAATAGCATACACCATGAATATGGCATTATCTAATAGAAGCATAACCACTTTGTATGATGAAGATGCGAGTAAACAAGTAGGCTTAATTTTGGCTTTAGACGAAAAAGAAAAATCTACTATTACAGATATTTCTCAATTAAAGATAAAGTCTAAACATGGGCAGATGGTGCCTATTGCAGATTTAGTTGTAATAGAAGAAACTACAAGTGCTAAAAGCATTTTTCATAAAAATCAAAAAAGAGTGGTTTATGTAATGGCAGATATGGCCGGAGAATTAGAGAGTCCTGCTTATGCCATTTTAGGAATGGAAGAGAAGTTGAAAGAGATATCTTTACCTGATGGATATAAAATAAATGAAATGTACTTGGGGCAGCCAGATTTTGAAGACGATTACACGGTAAAATGGGATGGTGAATGGCAAATTACCTTAGAAGTTTTTAGAGACTTAGGTATCGCTTTTATGGGAGCTATTATTTTAATTTATATACTAATTGTTGGGTGGTTTCAGAACTTTAAGGCACCCATAGTAATGATGGTGGCTATTCCGTTATCCTTAATAGGGATTGTCTTAGGACACTGGATGATGGGAGCATTCTTTACAGCAACTTCATTTATTGGTATGATTGCTTTAGCGGGAATAATGGTAAGAAACTCTGTTTTATTAATAGATTTTATTAATCTACGATTAAAAGAAGGAGTTCCCTTAAAACAAGCGGCAATAGAAGCAGGAGCCGTGCGTACTACACCAATATTATTAACAGCAGGAACCGTAGTTATAGGAGCATTTGTAATATTATTTGACCCTATTTTTCAAGGATTGGCAATATCATTAATGGGAGGAACGATAGTATCTACGGTATTAACTTTATTGGTAGTTCCATTAGTATATTATATGATAGAGCGTAAAAATTATAAATAGATACAAGGTATGAAACTAGTTATAGTAACGGTAGTAAAAGAGTTCGAAAAGGAGATTCCTGAGCTTTTTAAACAAGCAAATATTGATAGTTTTAGCGAAGGAGCCATAGATGGGTATAAGAACACCAATGCGTTGTTTAGAGCTTCTAATTGGTTCCCTAGTGAAAAAGGAGGTGTGCAATCTAGCTTGTTGTTTTCTTTTACAGAAGAAGACAAAATAGAGGTATTGTTTGGCCTAATAAAAACGTTTAATGCAAATCTAGAAACTACGAACCCTATAAGAGCAGTTGTAGTTCCTGTTGAAAAGTATATTTAATTTAAAAAAAGAAACATGTTAAATAAGTATTTTAGAGTTATTGTTGGATCATTTATTTTATTAAGCGTTGTTTTAAGTGTTTATGTAAACCAAAACTGGATGTGGTTTACCGTATTTATAGGTGTTAACTTAATACAATCTGCATTTACTAAATGGTGTTTGTTAGAAACAATACTAGTTAAGTTGGGAGTAAAAAAAGAGGGGGGAAGTTGTTCTGCTTAATTTCAGAGGTTTTTCTCAAGAATAAATAATAGTATAGGGTTATGTTTTGTTTTTTAACTAGATGTAACCTTTTTTAATTGCAGTTTCAATAAGCTCTCTATCTGTAGCATCATTATTACCAAAATAGGCTTTAATTTTCTTTTTTCTTCTTTCAATACTAGCAATGGAAAGATGAACATAGTTTGGTAAGTTCTTCATTTTTTCACCTACGGATAAAAAATACATAATTTTTATATCATAAATATCTAGAGTTGGGTCTTGAGAATTCTGTATGCTAATAAGTTTCTTAATTTTTGGGCTATAATATTCCTTATTAGACATTACATGGTCAATAGCTTCTAACAAAAGCTCAGGTGTAGCTTCTGTCTTTATTATAAATGCATTTGGTTCTAAATTATTAAGAATACTATATATTCTTTGTGTGTCGCTAATAGAGCTTAAAACAATAATTTTTGAAGGAATTGTTTTTTTAATTTTTACTCCAAGTTCTTCTCCATTGATTAAAGAGTTATTATCACTTACAGGTAATCTTATATCTAAAAATACGATGTGAAAAAAATTAGTTTCATTTTTTTCTATTAACTCAATTGCTTCTGCACTATCATGTGCTTTATGGAATTCAAAAATGTATCTATCGCTAAATTCATTTAATGACAACTCATAGCCTCTAAGGGTTATTGGGTGGTCATCGACCATTAAAATATTTAGTATAAGTTTCAAAATAGATGCTCTAGCTTAACACCAGAAAATTTATAAATATCAGATAAGGAATTGTAATATTTGCCTTTATTATAGCGTAATTATTACAGTTCAAATAACATGATATTAGGTTTAGTATATAATAAGGTGCAATATAAAAATTACTTCAGTAGAAGATTTTATTTTGTGTAGGTAACTTCTTACTAATGCCTTAAATGAAGTGTTTTTAGTGAAAAAAGAAGGAAAAACCATCACCTAAAAACGAAAAATAAGTAAAAAATCAGTCCGCCTTTTTTATAAAGTCATAACTGATTTTTTTTAATAAGGGTGCTGGTCTTTAATTTGTTTTATTTTATTAAAGAATACGCTTGTTTAGCAATTTCTAATTCTTCGTTTGTGGGTATCACAAAAATTTTAACATTAGAAGTGTTGGTATTAATTTCCGTCAATTTTTTTGGGCGAACTTTGTTTTTTTCAATATCTAACTGTATGCCTAAGCAATCCATGTTAGTACATACTATTTTACGCATGGTATCTGAATTTTCTCCGATACCAGCAGTGAAAATAATAGCATCTAAACCGTTCATTGCAGCGGCATATGCTCCAATGTATTTTTTTATCCTATATGCATTCATTTCTAATGCCAATTGGCATTCTTTATTGCCATTTTCAGCTTCTCTTTCAATATCTCTTAAATCACTATAACCCGTAAGGCCAAGCATACCACTTTCTTTTAAAAGCATTTTATTCACTTGCTCCATGGTATACCCTAAAGTATCTACTAAATAAAAGATAAGAGAGTGGTCTATATCTCCACTCCTAGAGCCCATTATAAGCCCATTTCCTGGTGTAAAACCTAAGCTGTGATCTATGCTTTTTCCATTATACACTGCGGTTATACTACAGCCATTACCTAAATGAATACTAATTACTTTAGAATTATCTTTCTTTAGGTACGCATTGGCTTCTTCGGAAACATATTTGTGACTAGTTCCGTGAAATCCGTAGGTTTGGATACCGTGTTTATCAAAGAATATGTTGGGAATAGCATATTTACGTGCTACAACAGGTAAAGTTTGATGAAAAGCAGTATCGAAAATAGCAACTTGTTTAGCGTCTGTAAAAATTTCTTCTGCTAATACTATGCCTTGTAAATTTGGAGGATTATGTAAAGGAGCTAATTTAGAAAGTTCTTTAATTTTTGCTTTAACTTCTTCGGTAATTAAAGTAGTGTTCGAAAAACTGTTTCCTCCATGTACCACTCTATGGCCAACTATATTAATATCTGCGGTATTACTTATTACTCCATTTTTTTTATGAAGTAATAGTTCTACCACTTTTTCTAATCCAATCTTATGATTTGCAATTTCTAGCGTATCCTCAATAGAGATAGTATTGGTTTTGTATTTTAAAATGGCATCTTTTTCTCCGATGCGTTCTACAATACCTTGGCATATTACATCTTCAGATGGCATGCTTATAAGTTGATATTTAATAGAAGAGCTACCAGCGTTAAGTATAAAAATATTCATATTAAAAAAGGTATTTTTTAAATGCCATTAGATTGAATAGCAGTAATTATTACAGTATTAAAAATATCATCTACAGTACACCCTCTACTTAAGTCATTAACAGGTTTATTTAATCCTTGTAACATGGGGCCAATGGCTAAAGCTCCGGTTTCTCTTTGTACCGCTTTATAGGTGTTGTTTCCGGTATTTAAATCGGGAAAAATAAATACAGTAGCTTGGCCAGCAACTTTAGAATTAGGAAGCTTGCTTTTACCAACTTTCATATCTACCGCAGCATCGTATTGTATGGGGCCTTCGATTTTTAAATCTGGTCTTTTTGATTTTACTATTTCTGTTGCTTTTCTCACACGATCTACATCTTCTCCCATTCCAGAAGAACCAGAAGAATAAGATAGCATGGCAATTCTTGGCTCTATTCCAAAAGCAGCACTTGTTGCAGCAGATGAAATAGCTATTTCGGCTAACTCTTCTGCTGTCGGATTTGGATTTATAGCACAATCGCCAAAAATGGTAACTCGGTCTGGAAGACACATAAAAAATATAGAAGAGACAATTGGGGCATCTGGTCTAGTTTTAACAAATTGTAATGCTGGTCGTATGGTGTGTTGTGTCGTATGTACTGCTCCAGAAACCATGCCATCTGCATGTCCTTTGTAGACCATCATAGTACCAAAATAGGAAACATCTTCCATTAAATCCTGAGCCATAGCTAAGTTTAAATTCTTATGTTTTCTTAATTGATATAGCGTTTCTACATAATCCTTAAAATGAGCAGACTGCGTAGGGTCTTCAATCGTTATTTTGGATAGATCTAAATCTAAATCTAAACTTATTACTTTATTAGTTATTTGTGCTTTGTTTCCTAAAAGTGTAATGTCAACAACATTAGCATCAATCAGCTCTTTTGTAGCTCTTAGTACACGTTCGTCTGTGCCTTCTGGTAAAACAATATGTTTTTTGCTTTCTTGTGCTCTTTTAAGCAAATTATATTGAAACATTCTAGGTGTTATACCATTACTTTTTGCAGTTATAAGCCTTTCTTCTAATTTATTTATTGGAATATATTTAGAGAAATTTTGAATAGATACAGCTATTTTTTGTTCATTTTCAGCATATATTTTAGGTTTTATAGAGCCAATTTTATTGGCTATACTAAAAGTACCTTGGTTTACAGATATTATAGGAACTACTTCTGATAGTCCTTCAATAAGTTTGGTGATAGATTCTTCGGGCATTAGTCCTCCGGTAAGTACAATTCCTGATACCGTTGGGTAGTTTGCAGATAAGTTTGCTTGTAAAGCACCTAAAATTATATCGGCTCTATCTCCAGGTGTTATAACTAAACCGTCTTCTTTTAAATGGGTAAGATAATTTCTTAGTTGCATGGCTCCTACACCAAAACTACCAACTTGGTTATTAATGTATTTTTCGCCAAAAAGTACTTTTCCATCTAGTTGCTCAACAATCTCTTTTATACTTGGATTTCCAAGAACCGGATTCAAAGGAATTGCTCCCGTTAAAATAGAATCTGGTAACTTCTCTTTTAAAGCAGAAGCAACTAAATTAATATTTTCAGATTGTACCTTGTTAGCAACAGCCATTAAGACATTTACCCCATTTTCCTTAAAAGAGTCGCATGCTAAATTAAGATTTCCTACTAATTCTTTTAAAGTTTTACCAACACCACTAGATACTATTATAGTCGGAATACCTAAATTTTTTGCAGTTAATACATTGATATCCCACTCTATTATGGATCCTTCTCCTGTAAAATCGGTTCCTTCTACTAAAACAAAATCAAATCTTTCTTCTAGAGATTTATATTTTTTAATAATAGTATCTAAAACTTCATCTTCTTTATTTTGGTTGTTTTTTTCTACAACTTCACTCCTAGTAAAAGCATAAGTGTCTTTGTACTCTATTGGTAAATTAAAGTAAGATAGAATAGTGTTTATATGGTTGTCTTTTTTTCCAGAAGAATAGTCATTAATAATGGGTCTAAAATAACCGACTTTGGCAGTTTTTCCTAATAGCATTTGCATTAAACCTATCGAGATTAAAGATTTTCCACTATTTGGTTCTGTTGTGGCAATATATATTGCTTTACTCATTCGTTGTAAATTTTACCTTTTAAAGCTCTAATTTTTGTTAAAGTTACAAGTTTATCGTCAGATTTTAGATGATTGTGTTTAGTGTTAACACTGTTTTTTATAAGGAGAAGCAAAATAAAATTATCGTATATCTAAATTAAAAATACTCCACTCGTTTTTTTAAAGCATGGCAAAAGTAAATCTGCTACAGGATTAGTTTTATGACAATTGTCAGGTCTTAACATTCGTTTTTTTGTTATTTAAAAGCAGGTTCTAGTTCGTTTTTTAATAGAAATTCAAATTATTTGATCTAATATTTTGGGTTTCAATCTATTCTAAAATATAAATATATTGAGATTGCCAAGTATTTATAAAATTTACAATTTTATAAATACTTCATAAGCTTTTGTTAATTGAGCAATAGTTATTACTTATAAATTTTTAAAGAATATTGCAATGTAATAGTTACTAGTTGTAAACTACAATGAGAATTCTAGGAATAGATAATAAAAAGGTGCAATTTTTAATGTACGCAATATTTTCCTCTTTTGGAACATACTTTTGCATGTATGCTTTTAGGAAACCATTTACTGCAGCAACTTTTGAAAATTTGTATTTTCTTGGTTTAGATTATAAAATAGTCCTCGTTATAACTCAAGTTATTGGTTATATGATGTCTAAATTTTTAGGTATTAAATTAATCTCTGAATTGCAAAAAAAATGGCGTTTACCATATTTAATAGCAATGATTTTAATTGCAGAAGTCAGTTTGCTATTTTTTGCAATAGTACCACATAGGTACAGTTTTATTTTCATGTTTTGTAATGGATTATCATTAGGTATGGTATGGGGTGTAGTTTTCTCCTATATAGAAGGAAGAAAAGTAACCGAAATTTTAGGAGTAGTTCTCTGCTCTAGTTTTATAGTGTCAAGTGGTGTAGTAAAGTCTGTAGGCTTATGGGTTGTACGGTATTTAGAGGTCCCAGAGGTGTGGATGCCAGCAGTAACTGGAGCTATTTTTTTATTGCCTTTTATACTCTTTTCCTTTTTATTAGAGCATATACCAGAGCCAACTGTAGAAGACAGACAGTTTAAACAAGAGAGAATCCCCATGATAACTGGAGATAGAAAAAAGGTTCTTATACGTTTTGGTTTTCCATTAATCATTTTAGTAACGTTTTATGTATTCTTGACAGCAATTAGAGATTTTAGAGATAATTTTTCAAGAGAAATTTGGGATGCTTTGGGCTATCAAGGAGATATATCGGTATATACATTATCTGAGTTACCCATAGCAATCATAGTATTGATTCTTTTTGGTTTTTTTACGTTGATAAAAGACAATTATAGGGCCTTTATCTCTTACCATTATCTTTTATGTTTTGGAACACTTCTGGTAGGGTTAAGTAGCTATTTATTTCAAAGTACAGTTATAGGCCCTGAATTATGGATGATTTTAATCGGTCTAGGCCTATATATAAGTTATGTTCCTTTTAATGGCATTTTTTTCGATAGGATGATTGCTACCTTTCATATAAAAGGAAATGCGGGTTTTTTAATTTATATAGTAGATGCTTTTGGTTACCTAGGGAGTATCATGGTCTTAGTATATAAAAATTTGGTACATAGAGAACAGTCTTGGTTAACCTTCTTTACAACAGCAACTTATTTGGTTTCTGTTTTAGGATTTATAATTTCTCTAGTGTCTTTATTTTATTTTAAAAGAAAGAATGTTACTCGTTTTAAAATTACAACCCAACCTATTTCAAATATAACATATGAATAATGAATATGATTTAATAGTTATTGGTGGAGGAGTGCTAGGAACTTTTCATGCCTACCAAGCAATACAAAACGGATTAAAAGTAGCATTGCTAGAAAAAGACAGAATGCCACAAGGAGCAACCATCCGAAATTTTGGGCAAGTTGTACCCTCTGGAATGAATTCTAAATGGCAAAAATACGGTAGAGAAAGTTTAAAAATTTACAAGGAAATTCAGTCTAAACATAATGTTTCTGTACGGCAAGAAGGTACAGTCTATATAGCAAGTAATGAAGAAGAAGTTCAGCTAATAGAGGAGTTAAGAGCAATCAATGAAAGTAATAATTATAGTTCCATGTTACTTACGAAAGAAGAAACTTTAAATAAATATCCTGGTTTAAACAAAGATTATGTAAAAGCAGGGTTGTTTTTTCCTGAAGAAGTAATGGTAGAACCCCTTAGTATGATAGGTAAATTACATATGTTTTTACGCAGTCTAGGGTTAGATTTGTTTTTTAATAAGACTGTTATAGAATGCAATGCATTATCTACGGGAGTAATTGTTCATACTTCAGATGGAAACACCTTTTCTGCGGAAAAAATTATTATTTGTAACGGGAGCGATTTTAAAATTTTATACCCTAAATTTTTTGCAGAAAGCCAATTAGTAGCAGTTAAATTACAAATGATGTCTACACAACCTCAATCGAATTTTAGATTGCCTAGTTCTATTCTTACAGGGCATTCTATTCGAAGATATGAGGCTTTTCAGGAGTGCCCATCTTTTAAACAAATAAAACGCTTAGAAGACCAAAATTCTTTAATAAAAAAATGGGGAATTCATATTTTGTTTAAACAAGCACAAGATGGTTCTATAATCATAGGAGATTCTCATGAATATACAAATGTTAGTTCTATACATACTTTTGGTATAGGCTTAAATATGGAAATTGATTGCGCAATTATTAATGAGGCTAAAAAAATATTTAACCTGCCCAATTATAAAATTAAGAATCGATGGTTTGGTATATATTCTCAATGTTCTAATTCAGATATTTACGAAAAAATAATAGATAAGAGTATCCATATAGTGACTGGTATTGGAGGTAAAGGAATGACAGGAAGCGCAGGGTTTGCTAAAGAAAATATTATTAAAATTTTTAATTTATAATAATGCA